>NZ_JBHWHH010000125.1:0-21779 GCF_042732555.1 Nocardia sp. NPDC059764 | reverse complement strand
CGCCTGACACCGATCGAATTTGAGACAATCAATCAGCCCGCACTCGCGGCCTGAAACACCACACCCCGCGAGTCAACCGAACTCGGGGCAGTCCCGGCAACGCGATCGAGCTGGTGTTTCTGCCGCGTACTCGTCGTGGCTGAACCGGATCGAGTGCGAGTTCGCCGCGCTGCGGTACTTCGCGCTCAACGGCACCGACCACCGCAGCCACGACGAGCAAGACGACGCCATCGGCACCTACGTCCGCTGGCGTAACCAACACGCCAGCCCAATTCGGGACTTCGCGGTCGGCTCCAGGATCCGCAGACCCGATTACCTAACGAACGTTGCCTGACACGGCACTAGCCAGCAATCCGGCCAACATCCGTACCACGCGCCCCTGCCAATTCCGTTGTCAGGTCAGGTCACAGAACATGTTCAAGACCATGGACCAGGAAGGCCTCATCGCGAGCGCATCGACCCGAAGTAGTCAGTTTGTCGGTGAGCGGAATACAGTCTGAACGATGCTGTCGAGTGACTGGCTACCGTCGATGACAGCGGCCATGTAGCGATCGATGTCCTCTATCGCGGGCAGGCCACTGGCACGTATCGTCAGTGGCGCATCGGCGCAGACGTCGGAGTGTGCGCAGACTTGATTTAGAGTTGCCAACACCGAGTCCACCACGGCCAGCCAGGTGCGGAGGAACCGCAGCCGCCGGTAGACGCGGTAGCTGCTGGTGGCCTGTGGCAGGAACAGGTCACGGCCGTCCCATCCAATGGATCTCGTTGCGCGAGCGGCCATTACATTGAGGCTGCGTTGATGAGCTGCGAGGTCGTAGCTGCCGCGAGCAAAGTTGGCCGCGACGGGTGTCAACGTCGCGTGGGAGGGCCGGAGGGCTATTAGCTGTTGCCAAGTACGGTGCAAGTCACGCCGCAGAGGTACTGGCAGCTCGAAGGCCACCAGCACGTCAGCGGGGATCTTGCGCCGCACCTGTTTGCCTGCGGTCGGTGCGTTCTGGAACGTGCCCCATGCGCGCCGCTGCAGCGACCAGCCGGGCAGCACGCCCAGGCGGGCACCCGGCATGGGGTCCTGGTCGTCGATGTAGAGCTCGAATATGCTGCGCCCGTACATCAGGTGGTCGTGCCCGACCGTGGCCACCAGTTGGGCGAACAACCGGGCCGGGTCCTCGCTGTGGAAACCGAGTTCGTCGAGCAGGCTGGCGACGATCGCCGCACCGTGGTCGGGGTCATGCTCGCCAAATTCCAAGCCGATCTCGAACGGGTACTGCTGGTGGTCGAAGTCGTCGAGCAGCATCGAGCAGTACAAGCCGTCGTGGCCGTGCAGCGCTGAGCCGTCGAATGCGTACGGGTGCAGCGAAACTCGGGACCGAAGCGCTGACATAATCACTGCTCGACGGCGGGGTCGGCCGCACCGGTCTCGCCGTGGTGTGTGGATTGTGTCGCGTCCAGCGCCTCGAAGGCAGCGATGAGCGCTGCCAGCCGTGACCCGATGTGGTCGAGTGTAGGGACGGCGCCGCGCTGTACCGACCGAGGCAGCAACCATGCGGCGACGAACAATTCGCTCAATTGCGCGATCTGCAGTCGGCTCAGGATGAGCGCTGCACGCGGGTTGGACTCGCCACCAAGTAAGTCGGCTTCGCCGAAATAGAGATCCTCGCGCCGAAATCCCCTGGCTTGCAGTGCTTCGACGACTCTATTGTGGCGGGTTGTCTGTGCGAGCAATCCCGGCGACATTCCCAGCACGCGTTGGTTGTGCACGATCGTCTCCAGGCAGAGGTCAAGGACGTGTTGAGCATTTGCGTCCAGCACACGTTCCCATGCGGTGTCGAATCCGGCGAGGCGGAGCTTGTCGTGTTCGTTGACGACTCCGATCGTCATCGCAGTGCCTGACAACTGCAGCAGCATTGACAACGGCTCGGACCACACGGCAGCCAGGACGCTCGGGTGGTGACGGCGCACGCTGGATTGCAGGCGCACACGGGCACTGTCGGTGGCCATGAACAGTGCCAGTAGCCGCTGGTCGAGGTCGATGACTGCTCGGTCGGAGAGGACATCATCGAACAGGTCTTGGTAACTGCGTTGAAACGCCCACCCGAACATGTCGGGGCGGTCGCTGCGCGGGTGGGCATTCGCTCGGGCAGCCAGTACTGCGATCGGTGTGCGCAACCCGTCGTGCAGCAGTTGCCGTCGACGATGTAGGTCGTCAAGATCAAGGTCGGGCCACGCGTCATCGGTTTCTCGGTGTGCGGCTTCGCAGTGGGTGAACAGCTCCGCCATCGCCGCCAAGGGGTGTTGCCATTTGGCGGTTGCTTCGTCCATGCGGCTGAGGGCTGCGCCTGCTGCGGCTGTGGGCGAATCCCCAACACGGCGCACCCACGGCCACAGGTCCTCGTCGAAGACGGCCATCAATTGTGTGGCCTCGTCGATGATTTCGGTGGCGATCGCACGGGCCATCAACTGTGAGACGTTGGCGTCGGAGGTGATCCGGCGGCCTTCGATAGATACCTCAAAGTCCAGGGCGTCCTGGATCTGACAGCTCGACTGTGCCGCTACTGGTCCCAGATTCCGCACTCGTTTCCCGGCTACCTGGCGCAGTGCCCATTGTGGGAAGTCGGCGGTCAGCGCCGCGACATGATCGTAGAGTCCCAGCACTGCCTGAATGTGGGTGTGCATCACGAAGTCAACCACGTTCGCCAGGGCAAGTTCGGTGCCGGTGGCCGGTGAGCTCAGCTCGCCGCCCGTGGCGGCGTCGGTACCGACCGTGGCCCGCGGTACTGGCGCCGGTAGCGCACGCTCCACCTCAGCTATCACCGGCGCTGCCACCGTCTCTATCCACAGGCGTGCCTCGGCGAAAAGTCCACACCGCATCAATTCGCGCACGGGGTCGTCGAGTGCGTTGAGTAGCGATGCGAGCTCGGCAACACCGCGACCGCTGAGCAACTCTCCCAGGATCGCCGCGAGTCGTCGTTCTACCCACAGCGAGTCCTCGGTGCGGGTAGCGGGCAAGGTCGTGGAGGTCGACAATGCCACACCGATCTCCATCGCATCGGCCAGCAGCCAGTCTTTGTGCTCGTGCGAGGAAACGCACCAGCCGGGGGTAGCGAGCAGGTCCCGCTTTCTGCGCCCGTAAGTCAGCCATTGGCTGCTCAGGTACTGTGCGGCGGTCCGCGATCGGGTGTCGGCGGTGACATATTCGGCGGCGACATTGGTGAGATCTTTTTCGCGGCTGCGGACCAGCGCACAGATGTCGCTCAACGTCTGCAGCGATGCCAGAGTTTGCCTGCGCCGCAGCAGAACCTGTGTATCGGGCTCACCGCTGCCGGGTCGAGAAACAGGCATCGTCGAACGCGCCAGATCTTGCCCCACGATCGGCAGCAGCCGCCGCGGCTCAAGCAGGTCGTAGAGCTGGGTGCGTAATCGCCCGAACGACAGCACCACGAACCCACCCAACAACGCCACCATCGCCAGTACCAAGTGATTGGGCTGACGTCCGACGGTCGGCATCATCAACACGATCAGCCCCGACAACACCGCCTGCACATACACTCGCGCGTACACCCGACCGCCGGGCAGCCGGGTGACCAGCGCCCGCACCCGCGCAGTGGTGTCCTTGTAGGCGGTCGACACTACGAACGCGACCGTCGCGAAGTAGACGCCAGCCAACGTGCCGGTCACAGCAAGCGCGGCAGCGACAATGGCCTGAACGTTCAACATCGGCGGCGGGAGCCTGCCGCACCAACTCGCCGCCGACGATAGCCATCTTGGAAGCCATTCCCATTCCGCAACAACATCTTTCAGCAAGCTGCCGCAACGTTGGCCGACAGAGACCAGGACCACCGCCACGATCGTGGCGAAGACAACTCGACCCAGCAGCCTGAGGGCCGTCCACGACATCGACCTCGACTCCCGAGCAAACGAGCCCGCCCCGGCCGCGAGCAACGCAATCGCACTACGCCCAGACATCACGCGACGGCGCGTCCGCCAGTACCTCGCCGTCGACATCCTGCGTGCCCGCCACCCCAGAGCACGACTGGCTAGATTCACCGACACCCTTTCCGGGGTAAGAACTCTCGTCTCCGGGGCCGATGCGATCCCGCCGCCGACCCTGACCGATTCAACCACCCACCGCGCGTCCCCGCAGGCATCCCCGCCGAGTGTTTCGTCCCCTGCACCGCCCCGAGGGCGCCGCGTCCTATACGGGCGCGCCGAGGCTATTGGCCCCAGCCTGGGTGGCCATCGTCGTGGCGATGACGCCCATGCCCGGACCTGCTGTCAGGGCCACGGGGTTCGCATCGGCCGCTGATGGGCGGTGCGGGATTCGATCGGCGGCTGTTGAGCATCGCGACGCTCAACAGCCGTGGCTCAGCCGCGCGCGGGAATACCCTGCAGTTCAGCGACGGCCGAGGCCGACGCCAACCGTCCAGGTTGGATTCTGTAATTCATGAGGGACCGGGATGTTGTACGTCTTTGCAAGGCGCTGCACGATAGAGCCGATTTCTTCGCGCATGACGTCCAGGTGCTGATTCGCATGAATTTCGCCTTTGCTCGGCAATCCGTCGGCGTCGACGATCACGTTCTTCATGAGACTTTGCGCTGCAACACGGATGGCTTTGAGATCTATCCGCAAGCGATCGTCGTCGGTGATCTCGCGCATAGCCCGGTTGATGTCGGATCGCAGGTCCCGCAGCGCTTTGATCACGTGGGGCCACACTTCCATGTGAACCAAGCAGTGGAGCGATCGCTTGTCGGCAAGGACATTGAACAGGTGCTGAACAACTTTCGCGTTGTGCTCAAGTCTCATCAGTTCAGGTAGAAGGGGGAGCCGTGGACTAGCCAGGAGCTGTCGGACCCTGGCAGTGTGCTCGTCTCTCCATTGAGTCAGTAATGCCACCGAGTATCCAGGGCCGCCGTTGTTGTCGACAAGATCATGACAGACACCGCACAGGAAGATCGCGTTGTCCGGATCGGATCGATCTTCGTCGGTCATGTCCTCGTTGTGTCGAGCGCTTCCTAACTCCCTGCCCCGAATATGTGCGAACTTCCCGATGTTGGTCTTGAGCAGCATGTCTCTGGTCTTGACTTCAGGGCCGACGAGTAGCCGATTGCAGTCGGGGTTGGTGCACATGTAGCCCGCACACGCCGCAACCACCGCTTTGGTTGCTGCCGAGAATCTACCATTTGCCATCGGGCCCCCAATTCATCGAATCAGACTGTGCTGCAGTAGGAACCGTACCTGTCATCGCTGACAATCCCGTGACGCTGTCCAAGTTTCGGGCTGATTGGTCCAGTGAACAACGTGGCCTGGACTTCACCAGTCGCTCGTCGCTGCGCGTTCGTCCCGGCCCATCGTTCGACGCGTTGCCGCAAGCGAAGTGGGCAAAATTATGCGACCGGCCGGCACGAGCAAAGTCGGCCGGGTCAGTGCTCTCCTAGCTCGAAAGGTTGGGTCGTACCCGATGAGCAGGCTGCACCTGCATGCGTGTGGTTCACCGGCGAGCCACCTCGACGCCGTCGCGGACGAACAAGGCATCGATGAATTCACGCAACAACCGCTCGGCACGGTCATTCTCCGGTGCGTTCGGTCGGTGCCAGACCAGCTCGCTTGGTTGACCTTCACATGGCCTGCGCTGGCCGTTCGGTCAGCGCGGCATGCGACAGTTGAGGATGTTGGCAATCGGGGATCTATTGGACCTTGATCTCGCCGACGATGACGTCGCCGCTCTCAAAGTCCGACTTCTGAAGGTCTCGGAAGACGAGACCAATGGACGGAGGTTCCGGGACTCGCCGACCGATCGTGCAGGGCACATCGATCCATGAGCACGTGCCTGATGGACCTGGCCTCCCGCCGGCGCGAATCGCTCTGAGCCGGTCACCCACCCGCGCTGTGCCCGACTCGACATGTCCCGCGACCACGGTCCCGCGGCCCGTCAGCGTGAAACGTCCTCAACCAAGAACCGGAACGGTTCGTCGTGCGGTACTTCGTCGGCCATGACTTGATCATGAACGGCATCAGGCCAAGCAGGTTCATGACGCTCCGTGACCTAGCCGGTCAGCGTGCCTCACGGCAATTGGGGACCTTCCTTCCGACCCTAGAGCCGGAGGTCCTGCGAGTCTCGCATCCGCGATCACAGGGGCAGGTCACCCACGATGCGCGCACCGTTGTCGAAGACGAGGGTCAGTACCTCATCCTTCGTCTGTGCGGTGGCCAGTCGGCATCTCAACAGACCTAGGACTGGGCCGGCTGTGCGGGGGTCGTCCTCGGTTCGGACATCCCATTCCTTGCCCTCAGCGTCTGTGAACTGGAAATCGTTGAGATCCAGGTAGGTGTCGTCAGCACGTGGGACCGGGTCGAAGAGAACGATTCGCACCCAGCCGTTCCAGACCCATACCTGCTCAACTTCTAGGCCGGACAATCTCGCGCACCAATCTGCAGCCACGAGCGTCAGCGTACTGGCGACCAGTGCGTTCCTTGGGCCGAGATGTTATCGGCACGTTGACCTTCAGCGGCCCGCAGTATGGCCAACGTCAATCCGCCCTGAATGCGGCTACTTCGTCCGAGACCGCAGCATCGGCACATGTGGCGCTACTAGTGGCGGAACCTCGTCAGGGGTCAGTTGACGTGTATCCGCAAGCGCCAGTGCGGACTGGGCAAGCTTGGTGCGGACTGCCTCTTCGTCGGCACACACGTCCTGAAAGGCCTGGTACAGGTCGATCGCTCGATCGCGCGGTCCTTCGTCGCGACTGATGTAGAGCCGCATTAGGTCCCGGTATCCGATGTGGAAGCCGAACCATCGGCCCATCTGTATCAGGGCGGCCGGGTTGGAGGAGTAGCGGCGAATGTAGGAGACTGTGAGGCCTTCTACCGTGAAACCGCGGGTCAGCTTCTGGCCACCGATCAGGATTTTCCAGATCGGGCGGCGGTCGAAGTCGAGGTCACCGGTGCTGATGTCTTTGTCGCTGTTGATGATCAGGGTCGGTCTTTTGTCGGCCCCGATGCGCTGGACAACCGGTCCGATGTATGGCACCAGCTCCTCATAGGATGCGGGTACGGCGTGTCCTTCGGAGCGCACGGCAGATACCGGCGCGATATCGGTGTCGAAGAGCTCGCGGAGTCTTTGGTGGTCACCGTGGGCGGAATAGCCAGCGTCCCACCACAACTTGGTTGCGCGCCCGAGCATCTCGCGATGCGCTTCGGTCGTGAAGGATCCGTAGACGAGCATGGTGTGGTGACGAAAGTAATTGCTGCCCAGTCCATCCCGTTGCTGGCGGAACAGCTTCATGGCTCCGGTCAATACGAAGGTGTCGATCGCACGCTGCAGTTGCAGGGTGTCGTCATCGCGGGAGAAGTCGAGGTGGCGGACATGGGCGAGTTCATTCGAGTTGGCGACCGTGCGCTCGCGCCCGGGGAACTCGGCACCGAGGTCGTGAAAGTCTCGTGGGCCCATGTACCCGTCGGGTCGCGGCAGCGAAACGATGAAGTCCTTGGGGAAGATCTCGGTGTTTCCGTTGGGGTCGAGGAGTACGTTCGCGAACGGTGTCGCGGCGTATCCCACGTATTGGGCTCGCGGCAGCAGCGCCAGCAGATCGGAGATCGCACGGTTGACGGCGCTGCGCTCGATGTCGGGCTTGAGGCCGGCGGTGTTGACAGACGCCTGGTCGGATTCGTCGTCGATGATCAGGGCCGGTATCTCCCCGAGTGGGGTGCGCAGTGCCCGCAGGTCTCGCAGCAGTTTTCCGAGGACGGTGGCGTTCTTCTTGATCACCATCAATCGTGCCGAGGATCGGTGCAGATTGCGGGCGTCATATAGGGGGAGATCGGGCTGCTGTTTCTCGAACTCGAGAGCGTCGATTGCTTGCCTCAGGGATCGGTAGTCGTCGTGACCGGTGGTGAGACGGACGATATCGAAGCCGCCCAGGGTTGATGGCATACCACCGAATTCGAGGAACTCGCGCTGCACCCATTGGGGGTCGTCGCAGTAGTCGGATTCGTATTCGCTGATGCCGCGCAGAATGTTCTCTCGGCCGACGAGGTCTTGATCCAGCCGGCGCTGGGTTTGGTCGCGCAGCATGTTCAGCGAGCCACCGAGCACGATGACCAGCCGGTATCCCGCATCCATCGCTTTGGCGATCACGCCGGTGAAGTTGGCCGTCTTGCCGGACTGGGCATAGCCGATGACCAGCCCCCGCGATTGGTATGCCTGCGGTTGCGTCGGATCGGCCAGGCGTGCCACGACAGTATCGGCCGCCGTATCGAGGCTGAGGATCGCTTGCGGCGACCAGCCTTTGCCGCTGAGATGCTCGCGGTACCGCGGCCAGTACCAGGCCGTGTGTTGCTGTGAGTCGGGGCTGTACCAGGGCGTGAACGCTGTGCTGATCACCGCCGTCGATGAAGCCCCTGGGAGCGGGCAGGCAGCGTCGAAAAGGTCGCAGAGTTCTCGGCTCAGCGCCAGGGCAAGGTAGACGTCGGCTCGTCGTGCGGGGGTGTGTGCTTCGGCGTGTGACCACACGGGGTGCTCCAGGGAATCCCAGACGCTCAACTGCCGGCGCCACGCCTGAACCAACGGGTCCGCGGGCCCCGCGGACTGCAGGGCCCATACAAGATCTTCCTCATCGGCGTGCGGTTCCGCGCCGGGGATGTCGTCGGCGTGGTAGGCCAAGGCCCGCATCAGGCGTTTGGGCTTGGTGGCAGCGAGGTCGGCGATGACTGCGCGGTGCAGTGCGATTCGCGCCTGAGTCGCCTGGGGAAGTCCGGCACTGCTGCGATCCACCCGCTGATCGCGCTGGGCGGGTGCCGCCGCTTGCCCCGCGGGCGAATTGCGGGTCTCAGGGGAGTGCGCTGCATGAGGAAGTGCGCCACGAGGCTGATCACGTATCGCCCAATGCCATGCGTCACCGTCTGTGCGACGAGAACGCTCGGCCAGCTCAAGGAGATCGCCGGTGAGGGTGCCGGGCAGCAGCAGCCAGTTCGGGGAGACATCCAGGGCGAGTGCAAGCGCGATGAGGTCGTCGACATCGACGCGCCGCTGCCCTTTTTCCACCTTCGCCAGCGACGAGAGGTCGATGGGTCTGCCCACCTCGCCCAGGCGTCGCGCGAGAGCCCCGAGCGTCAGTCCTTGGGCCCGCCGGAGATGTTGCACCCGATGGCTCAATCGGGTCCCCGTGGGACCGAGAGCGCCGACCTGCTTCGCCACCCCCCCACCCTACCTCCCGTCGTTGGCGATAATCTCCAAGTTGTCGAAACTGTCCATTTTTGCCTCTTGACCGGGGCGGGCGGGGCGGGAAAGCTGTGCTCGACGAGGATGGCCAGCCGACGCCCAAATGGCAACGGCCCCCGCAGCAACGGGGGCCGTTCTCGTCGTTCCCAGGCTTTCGAACAGGAGGACGAGTATGTCAACAGTAACGGGCCACACGGTCCGGTCAAGCGGTTGTTCCGCCCGCCCCATCCATCCGGCAGGACCGCTGCTTTCCCTGCGCTCCATGGTCATCGTAGGCTCCTCGATGCTCGTGGGGTTGTGCGCCGGAGCAGGTGGCGGGGCGATAACCGGCATCAGGGTCGCCACCATGCACGGAACGGTTGGCGCGGTGATCATCGGATCGGCGGCCGGCGTGGCAAGCGCTGCGATGGCCGGACTCACGACCGCGCGGTGCCTGCATCTGCTGATCGCAGCGGACGCGTGATCCGGCAGACGGCGGCTCAGATGAAGCGATAGACCGTTGCGACCTGGCGACTTGGCCGCTGTCGCCAGGCCTGCACGATTGCGTGCCACCGCTGATTGATTTCTGCTGCATCGATTCTCGGTCGCATCGCGGGGTCGAAGCAGTCGAGTATCTTCCTCGACGCGACAAACGAGATACCCAACTCCATTTGAAAGATCCACAAGAACCGCATTCCAGTCAGCAGCATGTCCTCACGGGTCGACAGATGGCCCAACATCTCCAGAAGTGGGGCGTCCTGCTCGAAAGCTTTTGCAGCCGTTCATCGTTCGGTGCGTCCATCGCGGTGGGGGCTACTCAGCGGTCTCGCGCTCGGCCAGGAACTTGTCGAGCAGGCCGAAGGGCGCCTCGAGCACACGTGCCTCCTGCTCAGGTGTATAAGCGTCTGAACGGTCGCGCTCCGGTAGCGCGATCAACTCGATCAGGGACCACCAGGCGAGGCTGTTGTGGTGGCCGATGTAGTTGGCGATCCGCCACTCGCGGAAGCCGTCCAGCAGGGGTCTGCCGCTGCGTCGGGCGGCCGCGTCGTAGCCGTTCAAGAAGCTGGTGACGCCGCGCACGTCGGGGGAGCCGATGTACATGCCGCTGCGTCTGGCGAACAGGGCGATGAATTCGCGCTCGGTGAGATCGTTCGGATCAGTCGGTTTTGGCGCATCGACCGCCTGTTGCCCTACTCCATCAGTGGGGCTAGAGGTACTCCCGCGTACCACCGGCCTACCTCACCACGATGTCGGCGTGGACGCTAGCGCCTAGGCAGAGTATGCACTTGACAGTCCCACACGATCGCGACAAGCGGCTGCCCCGACGACAAGGAGTTCAATGAGAAGTTGCGCGGCTATCCGCTCAATCCTTGGCTAGAAGCTTGACCAGCTTCTCGAGAGACGTCGTATAGGTCCAGTTGTCTTGCGTCCGTTCGACCGAGTTCAACTCCCTCTGAGCGGACTCCAGCAGTGCGGCCTTGAAACGGCCAGCGTCCTGCGGCTTCTCCTTGTTCACATCCATTCCGCCATTGGCGTCCACCACATAGCGCCAATCCTCTAGATCGCCAGGCATGAGCTCATATCCGATGGCGGCATCAAAGAGCCGATCGAAGACCGAACCCGACACCCACCACTCATTTTCCGACCCAAAACGTACCGATAGCATCAGAATCCCATCCTAATGATCTTTTGTTGTGATGACGGCGGCAGGGAATCGACGTAACCTCGGACCTCCGCAATTTGTTGAGGAGTATACCCTGTCATATCGATCACAGTGAAATCGTTCCCCTGCTTTACCAGGTGGTGATCAATTGAATCTTTGAATTTCTCGAAGTTGTGGAATTCTGACTTGTCCCCACGCCCCAAGGCATCATATTTTCGCCCGAGGTCGTCATACCAGTCGTAACCGGGGTCCGGAGGCGGAGGAGATTCGAAAGTTCGCCCAGCGAACTTCGGGTCGTCAGCCAGACGCTTGGCCGTCTCCAATTCGTTCGGCCGTAGATACTTTTCCATCGTACTGCCAAGCTTGGCCTTCGCGCGTTCAGCTGCTTGCTTGAGGTCATTAGCACGCTTACCCAGAAGGTCTGCGATGCGTTGCAGTTCCGCGCGAGTCTGTTCGGTCTCCTTCTCGACGCTAACCGCTTTGTTGATCTTCCTTAAATCAAGGACTTTGCGTAGAAGTTTGGCAAATTTCTCCAGGCATTTGGCAGTTCTCGCGATACCTACAGCAGCTCCGACACCGAAGGTAACGAAAGACAACGCAACGCTGACAACAGCATTGATTGCGAGCTCTTTGATTAGTTCGTCGCGGAAATCTTCGAGAGTATGTTTCAGGTCTTCCCGAAGATTGTCGTGTGCAGTCTTCTGATCCTGGCATGCCTTGGCGATATCTTTACATGTAGCGGTCACATCGGCAGCGGCATCCTTCATCGAACGGATGTCACCGCTGATAAATTCGACTTCCGGCGCGGTCACCGTTTGAAACAGTGCGGCAGCGCGTTCCAGTTCACTGGAGAGCTTGATAGCCGCATCAGAGGTGGCCATCTCTGTCCAAGCGCCTGCAGCTTTGAGCAGCTTGCCGGTGTCGCCGTCGGGGACCGGAACGCCGATCTTGGCCACCAGATCGAGTCCGTCATCAATGAGCCCGTTGCCCTTGCCCCCTGCGGAGGCTGGCATCAGAGGGCAGACCGACATTGCCGGTGGCGGAGTCGCGGGTTTCGTCGGTGCGAGCCCGCCACTGTCGGGTGGATAGTCGGCCACGGCGTGGTTGTAACCAGCGTCAATGAGGATTGTCGTGTAGCTGTCGATCGCCGCGAGGAGGTTAGAGATCAGGCCATAGGCGCTGTCAGCCTTCTGATCGTAAGACTTTCCCCACTCCGCACAGTCGCCGACGGTGCCGGACATCTCCTTGGTATCTTGGAGTACTCCGAGCTGGGTTTGAAATACCGAGAAGTAGGCTGCTCCCGCCTTATTAATGATTGTGGCAGCGTCGTAATAGACGCTGGGATCCACATTAATTGTTGCGGTCGGGGCCGTCATTTCCTACCCAACATATTCAGATTCGCCTCAATCGCCGAAGTGTAGCGGCCGTGCGCTTCCATGGCGGCCTGGCGCATTTTCTCGATACCGTCGGAGACGTCAGCGGTTCCCGTCAACCATTTCTTGAATGCATCGGAATGCTCCGTGGCAGCCGAGCCAGTCCACGTCACATGCAACGCGGTGATACGTTGCTCGAGTCCAGTTAGACTGTCGGAGAGAAAACCAACAAACCCCTTTAGGCGATTGGCAATGTCGTCTAACTCGGTAAGATTCACTTGATACGACGAGTCGTTGCTCATACGAGTTCCTTCGGTCAGACTGGAGGGAGATTCAGCAAAGACCCGAATCCGCTGGCGTTGCCCTGATCCATATCAGCGAACACGATGCCAGTCACTCCCAGCAACTCGGCCATATCCTTTAGCGCCTGGAGTACCTCGGCCGCACCTTTGTGGACCTCCGTCCAACCGTTGCTGTAGTCAGTGGCTGAACGCCCCCGCCATGTTTTCAGCAGATCAGCCACTTCGTTGTCCAACGACCGCATCCCGCTGATCAATTCTTCGGCCGTCATTTGCATGAATTGGCCCGCATCGGTAACTTCGGCGGGCACCACTTGAAATATTTCGGTGGAATTCTCCGATTCCGATGTCACATATCCCCCTTGCAGCCACGTATCCAACGAGGCGTAACCCTACCTCCGAGGAAGACACCGCGCGAACTCGACCGCGGATCCGATGCGTCCCGTCGTCGAGGAGCGCCGACCGCGATTCGTCACCAGTTCGTAGAGTTCCGGATGGGCGAGTTCAAACTCTGCTCTCGCTGCCAATCGTCGTACTCCACGGCATCCACGTAGCCGGACCTACTGCCGCCTGTCGCGGGTGACGCGAGACCGCTCGGGCCAGACTGCGGTTCGTTCGCACCGCTGCGCCCGATTCCCGCACGGACAGCATCGTACGCGGCAGTGCGGGCTTGCCCGATCAGCTCGATGACAGTGGCCACGACCCGCTCGGGATCAGAGCTGCGCGCGCGATCGGTTACGACCCATCGGTGGACCTTGCCATCAGCACCGACAGCAACCGACAGTGAGCCATCTGGCGATGCCGCAACGGCAACCTCTTTCGCCAACATGGCCCGCACTGCTTCGACATCCGCGCCCGAAACTCTCGGCGAACCACTGGCCGTCGCTTTCCCGTTGCTTCGCATGAGCCCCCGATCCGAACGCTGGTGTGCGGATGAGAGTTCCATCCTGACACGGTTTTTCACACCCTACATCGCGAACGATCGATGCTTCGAGCCGAAGCACGCCGAACTCGTAGGCGACCGACTCACCTGAGGCTGGCCCGGTCTTCCGGACACCGATCGTGAGGCGGAATACTCGCCTCCGCAAGAGTGTCCGCATGCCCTCCAGCACACCACGTGAGTTCCGCGAACGTATGGAGCGGCCCGGCGGCGATGACGCGGCCTGGAGGCGGCCACAGAATTCCGCTGCGACCACTGCGGCGCAATTCGACACGGATCGCCAGCCAGTTCACTCTCCCCGCGACCGGTGCTGTCCATGATGTTCACCGACCCGGCGAACGCGGTGCCGGCGACTCGGGTGGCGGAGGCTCGGTCCCGCCACGATGCCAAGTGGCGGTGGGGGTGCCTGGCTATCGGACATACGCGTCCCCACTGCACGTCAGGTGTCCGAAGTGGTTGCGCCACAGCGGCGGTGGTACCGCGCCCGAATCACGGTCACCGGCACCACCGGCGGTGCGCCCCACGGTCATGACGGCAGTGCCGGTGATCGCATCGCCGGATCGGTCGGCGTCAGGTACGACGGTCACACTGTAGGCGTCGCTGATAGCGGCATTCAGATGACGAAATGAGAGGATCAGGTCGGAAAACACTCCCGGTCTCCTCGGTCTGCGTCGAACACATCGCCTCGCTACGAGCCCGCGAGGCCACCACAGAAACACTCACCCTATGAGGGCGAGCAGACACTCCCCTCGCACCCATCACCGCCGTGGGTGCTCAGCTGATTCGATCCTCGCACCACGATCGCGACCGGCGGGCCGCAACGGGCAAGACTCGCCGACACCACCCGCCGACGCGCCGATGTCAAGTGCTCCACACGAGTGCGTCGGGCACCCGATGCCAGGATGCGATGCACTGCAGGTGATGCGGTTGCGTACAGCAACGCGCTGTAACGGCTCGCTGATTCGGCAGTGAGCGCCGATCCTGTACACATCGGCAGGTCCGCTTCCCGATCGTGCGGTGAACAGCCGGGATTTCACCGCCCCTGGACTGGGCATGTCCGTCGAGGCGGGCTGCGTGAGTTGCCACCGTATGTCGCCGCGAGACCGCGCCCCGCACCGACTGATTCGAGTGATCTCAGCCGGTGGGGACCGTCGTGCGGGGCAAGGGGGCTGGGGTGTGGAACTAGGGCTCGTCACGCGGTTCCCAGGCGGCAGACTCCCAGATCAGCCTCGCCACGTTCTCCTCGGTGATCGCGGCTGGCAGTAGCTCGGGCGGCACCGGTTCATCAAGAATGGTCCACGACTGCATGAAACCTTGCGGATCCGCTGCGATCGCCGCGCCGAGCCCAGCCCACTGGTCGGTGTCGGCCACCGGCCGAGTACCCGCTACCGCATCGAGGTCGGATTCCAGCCGTGCCCAATAGGCGTGCAATGTCGCGCAACGCTCCACTCGAGCCGCACTGCGGAGCTTATCCAGACGGAGCCGACCGGCCCGGATCTCCCGGCTGATCGAGTCGACCAAGGCTGTCCAGCCGTCGTCGACGGTTGAGCGCCAATCTCCGCGCAGCAGTTCGAGCACCGCGATCTCGATGTAGCGGAGCTGCCGACGGGATTGGTTGCTGCGACCGACAATTCGCACGCCGTGAATGCGGGGCGAGGCGCGCCCGGTGACGGCTAGCAGCAACTGTGCCGGAGCTCCAATGTCCGGGCGGCGGTCCAGCTCGTGGGGCCAACGCCGCTGGCCCCCAACACTGTCAAGGCGATCTGTGCGATCGAGGGTCGAGTCATTCCATAGCGGCTCTGGGCGCCTTTGTAGTAGAGACCGCGGTGGACATTGATCAACTCTCCGGCCCGCACAGCACGAGCCACCGCCGACCGCGCCGCAGCGCGCGAACCCGCAACGTCCGCGATCCGGAGAAAATGGCCCACACGTACTGCTGCAATGGATTCGGCCGGACTCGTTGCCGCTGTGCCCATCCCGGGATCCGTACGCCCGGCGACCCGCGCGTCGTTCACGCTGCCAGGTTCGTCGTCGATGTGCGTCGAAGAGCCGCGCGTCGTCGTGTTTCGGTTTTGGCGCGTTCACCGCGGCGAAGTTCGCCTCCTTCCCATCGGATCCAGCCCTGTGTGGTGAGCCAACGTTGCTGGGCACGGCCGTCGCTCTCGTTGAAAAACAGCGGCACACCTTTGCCGTCGGTCAACTCTGTCGCGATCTGCGCCCAGCTCGGGCTGCGGTCGCCGTGCAGCCGCCGATACATGCCGACATACTGGGCGACCAGGTATCCAACGGTGGCCGCCGGAGCGTGCGAGACATGGTCACCAAAAAACCGGGTGTGGAAGCGTCGTCCCGCGCACAGCGACCGCGGTGCTCGGCTCGTAGCGATCCAGCCGCGCCGTTCGAGTTTGGTGAAGGTCGGTTTGCGTCCCAGCTGATATTCGGGTGGCTCCCCGAGTCCCCACATCCACCAGGTCTGCACCGGCTCGGAGTTCCACGCCTCCTGCCAAGTCGGGCCAGCTTGGAACGCGGCCCAATACTCGACCACGACCGTGGACATCACCTCGCCGAGGGCGTCGCAGTCCTTGCGGATGACCGCCTCGATCTCCTTGATCTCGGCTCGCCGATAAGCGCGCGCTTCGTCGCCGTTCATGTTCGGTGGGTTTACCACTGCGTTTGCCACCGCTTCGGGCGTCGGAACCTGCCCGGTGACCAACAGCTCGATGATCATCTCGGCCTGTAGCTCGGTGCAGTTGTTCAGATCCAACGGCACCCGCTTGGGAAATCCGTAGCGCTGCGGATCCACCGCCCGCGACAGCCGCAACGCCGCGCCGGTGTCACCCGCCAATGCGGTTGCCGACAGCCACGACTCGGCGGTGACGTCGACGCCGTTCCAACATCCTTTCAAGATCCCAATGGACAACGCTCGAACTCCGATCTCGTGTGAAGGGGATCGGCACGAGCGGTCCTCTACGCCCTCTCGTGCCGTGTTCGGCTTACGCGGACACCCAGTGGCCCGATCGAGAAGGTCGCGGTTTTGGCGATCGGAAGCAGCATAGTACGGCGCCCACCCAAACGAAGTCAGCGAATAGGACGTTTACGCTCTGGATCATTCTGCACTGGACAGATGAAGTTGCGTCCATATGTCCAGTTCAGGCGAGCCTCCGACCAATCCGACCGCCTCGGCGTTCGGGGCGCGGGTGCGTGCTCGACGAACAGAACTCGGATGGAGTCAGGAAACCGCCGCCCACGCCTGCGGTGTGCACTGGACGTATCTCGGGCAGGTGGAGCGCGGCAGGCGCAGTCCGCGAATCGAGAACATCCTGCGGTTCGCTGCGGGTCTCAATACCACACCCGGGCAGCTACTCGACGGCCTACCGACCCCACCCCCGAGCGGTGAACACCCTTGACCGGCCGCGCCATACAGGTCCAACAACCTTCGTAGCTGCGTTGAGCGACAAGGTAATTCACCATCACCGGTCAGGGAGCTGGCACGGAAGAAGGTCGGTCTGTCGGTCGAATTCCTGTGCCGGACACACCTCGGGATATGGGTCGGCGCGGCCGACGGCCGGTCGCCGGAGGGCAACAGACTACTGCCGCTGGACCGGCACGACCCGCCGTCCATGACACCGCCGACCTCTCGTGCCGCTACGAACGACTGCAATGGACCAACATGAACTCCGTAGCGATGTGACGTTCGGACGGGTGGAGATTCCTCGGATCGGCTCGGTGATGCCGACCGGTCTCAAGAACCTTCCCTATACGGTTGTCGATGCTCGCGGTCGGCCGGTCGAACAGATCGACAATTACCTGATGTCTTTGGCCCTCAGCGACATGAGCCCCTTGACCTGCAAGAGCTACGGCCAGGACCTGCTGAGATGGTTCCGATTGCTATGGCTGCTCGGGCTGGCATGGAATCAGGCGCGCGAGGGTGACGTCGCAGCCCTGGTGGGTTGGATGCGCACTGCCTCGAACCCACAACGGCGGCGCCGTCGAGCCGGGAGTATGTGCGCGGGATCGGTGAATTCCCGCACAGGTAAACAGTATTTGAGTGCCGGGTACGCACCCACCACGATCAACCACTGTCTGACGGTGATCCATCGCTTCTACCACTTCCACTCCCTCTACGGCATGGGTCCGGTGATCAATCCGGTTCCGGAGTCCCGCCAGCACCGCGGGGCACTTGCCCACCGCAGCCCTCTGGAGCCGAAACCGTTGATTCGCCGGTCGTCCCTGCGTCAACGAACACCGACCCGACAACCACGCTCGATCCCCGATCGAATGTGGGATGAACTGTTCGCTGCGATGCGCAACGACCGTGACCGGGCGTTGCTGTTGTTCTACGTCTCGAGTGCCGCGCGGGCGACCGAGCTGCTCGGGGTCGGCGTCGAAGATCTCGATTGGGGTGGTCTGCGGATATGGGTGACCACCAAGGGCAGCAACGAACGCCAGGACATCCCCGCCGACCCGCAGGCGTTCGTGTACCTGGCGAAGTATCTGGAATGCCACGGTGTGCCGGGGCCAGGCCAGCCGGTTTTCCGGGCGTTGCGCGGCGATCCGAGGCCCCTCACCTATTGGGCGCTGCGACGAATCCTGCAACGCGCCAACGATCGACTCGCCACCAACTGGACGTGGCACGTTCTGCGCCACACTGCGGCGATCCGGATGGTGGGCGACGAGACGCTCAAATTGCCCGAGATACAGCGCATCCTGCGCCATGCGAACTTGTCCACACTCAGCGTGTACACCCGTGTTCGTGTCGAGGATCTCTACGACAAGCTCCAAGAGCATTTCGCCCATCCCCGGCCGGAGATCACCTATCCCAGCGGGTACGACCCCGATGACATCTCGGCGGTGTTCGGTGACTAGGTTGCCCGTTGCCACCGATACCGGCACTGCCCGCCAGAGCCGACGCCGCCTCGACGACAACCGCAGACTGCCGGAAGACTCCGCGCGTTACGATCTCCACCTCCAGCCAGCACCCGCCCCCGCTCCGAAGATGCCGCCTCGGCCGTGCGGAAATCTCACGACGGCTTCCCCGGAGCGGCTCGTCAAAACCATGCGGACCGTATGGCCGAATCCTTGTGATTCCGATTACTTCAAACAATCTCGCGGACTGGAAGTCGCGTGCTCGTACTTGGCAGAATTCCCCGGACGCACATGGCAGCAACGCTGGGACGCAGCGCATTCGAACGCCGCCGCCAGCACCCTGGGCGCGATCATCTTCCCCGCCGATGCCGTTCGACGCCAACACCTCGTGAAAGCGGTCCGGTTCCTGTTCGGCGCGCGCATCGTACGCCCGACCCTAACGCAATTCCGGGCGCACAAGTTCAATGTGTACGCGACGGACTTCCAGCGCATGCAACATGATCCACTGTTGGACAGCTACTTTCAGGAGGTGGCCGCCAGGACCCATGTGACCACGCTCCACAAGAATCGAGCCTTATTCGATGTCTGCTGCGCACTCACCACACAGGGAATTCAACTCGCCGATTTGACCCCCTCAGCGATGCTGTACTACGCCAACGAGACACGCCGACTCGGCATCACGCACGGAGGGAGTGGAGTTGCTGGACGGCTCGGCGCTCATCTCGCCTGGGAAGTACTGTGCGCGATGGGGCACTTTCCTGCATCGACGCCACCCAATATCAGGGCATTCACATTCTTGAAACAACAATCGGTCGACGAACTTGTCGACCGCTACCAAATCGAGAATTCCGGGATCCGGCAACTACTCATCCGGTACCTCAATCGACGTGCCGCAGCGTTCGGCTATCGAGGCGTCGATGATGTCTCTCGCATTCTGGGAGGACTGTTCTGGTCGACGATCGAATCACTGCACCCCGGACAATCCGATCTGAGGATCGACCCGGACACCTACCGCCGGTGGCGGGAAGACCTCAACTGGACCACACCGAGGAAGAACGCACCAGCCAAAGAGCGCACCGACACCTACACTATTCTACTGACTATCCGTGGCTTCTACGCAGACCTTCACAGTTGGGCCATTGAAGATCCCATACTGTGGGGACGATGGGCAGCACCATGTCCTATCGACGCGAGCGAGCTCCGCAACTACAGCAAGCGCCTCCGCCGAATCAGAGAGCGCACTGACAACCGAATTCGTCTCCGCCAGCCGATCCTATCTATTTTGGTCGACCACATACGACGGCGTTACGAGAACACATCCACGCTACTGCGGCTGGGCTCAGAGATGGCGATCGGAAGCGAGCTGACCCATAACGGCCACCCTTACACTCGCGTAGAGGCACAACATGACAGGAACCTCGCGCCCGCCGAGCGGCCCGTGCGGCTACAAGATTCCAAAACAGGCAAGATCATATGCTACACAAAAGCCGAGGAATATCACTTCCGGCAATGGGTAGCGATCGAGGTACTTAGACTCTCCGGTATTCGCATCGAGGAATTGTGCGAGCTGTCCCAGCTCAGCATTCGGCAATACCAGCGGCATAATGGCGAGGTCATCGCACTACTGGTAATTGCACCATCCAAATCCGACCGTGAACGCGTCATTCCCATGTCGGCCGAACTTTTCCACGTCATCGCGCAAATCATCAAACGTCTCACCGCCGGACAGCACCGCTCTGTCGCGCTAATCCCTCGATGGGACCCCTACGAGCGGGTCTGGCTGCCCCCCATGCCGTTCTTGTTTCAACGCCAGATTGGATGCGCGCGCTCTGTAGTCGCGGCCGGCACGGTAGTTGGTTGGCTGACAAAGTCCTGCGAAGAACTCGCCGAATACGATCCTCGTTTCCGGGGTCTACACTTCACTCCACACGATTTCCGTCGATTGCTAGCAACCGATATGGCCAACAGCGGCCTGCCGATCCATATCGGTGCCGCATTGCTGGGGCATCTCAACATCCAAACCACCCGCGGTTACATTTCAGTCTTCGACGAGGACATAGTCCGCCACTATCAGGCATATCTCGAGGTCCGCCGCCGGACGCGCCCAACCGAAGAATACCGTCCGGTGACCGATACGGAATGGAGCGATTTCCAAGAACACTTCGACCGACGCAAGGTCGAATTGGGCACCTGTGCACGTCCCTACGGCACACCCTGCCAACACGAACACGCCTGTATCCGTTGTCCGATGCTCAACATCAACCCAGACATGCTGGGGCGCCTCGACGAGCTCGAAGCCGACCTGCTGCAACGGCGCCTACACGCGCAGCAGCAGGAATGGCTAGGTGAGATCGAAGGAATCGATCTCACTTTGACATTCCTGCGCCAAAACGTGACGAAGCCACACGCTTGAACAAGCTGACGGGCAGTGAACCGATCATGTTGCATCTGGAACCACCGTCGGCTCGCCCCACCAAGTAGGGGTGGCAGCGGCACGCACCACCGCTCCGACCACGTCAACCTCTCGCCTCGGGTTGGGCTCGCTTCCGGCACCAGCGGCTCCGCCACAAAGCGCCTGGTGGTGCCGATTGCCTGCGCGGCTGTAGACTGGACGAAATCTACAGCCCCGCAACAATACTCGTACATTCCACCAGAAAAATGGGCGAGCGATGCCCCATTGTCTCTCCGTGATCGCCCAACCCCTACACCGACTTCGAGATGCCGGAAATGACGGCTTCCAGCATGGTGCAGAGAAGGATCTACGGCGGCGAGGAAGCTCTCGCCGAGGCCGACCGCCTACGCACGATGCACGCCGCCCTGAATTCCACCGACGCCCAAGGCGTCAAGCACCGCGCCCTGTCCTCGGGCCCATGGGCGTGGGTGCTGCACACCGCGGTCTTCGCCTTCACCGAGGGCAACAAGTACTTCTCCAGCGACAAGCTGACCGAGGCCGAGAAGGAGTCCTACTACCAGGAAGTCGTGCAGCTCATGCGCAACTTCTCGGTGCCGCCCAAGGAGATTCCCGCCACCTACGCCGAATGGCTCCCCTGGTTCGAGGACCAGATCGAGAACCACCTGGCGCCCACGAATGTCGCGCACGACTACCTGAAGGTCATCCGGAACATCGCCCCGCCCAAGCAGATCCCTTCCGCCCTGCACCCGGTGTGGCGCGTGGCCACCCGACCCGTCGGCCGCCTCCAGTACTTCTGCACCGTCGGCACCACCCCCGACTCCATCCGCGACCGCCTCGGCCTGGAGTGGACCGCGAACGACGAACGCGCCCTGCGCATCCTGGGCTGGGTCATCGGCCGCCTCGTCCCGATGCTCCCGGAACGCGTCCGCTACTTCCCCATCGCCTACGAGGCCCGCCGCCTCGAACGCGACCGCGCCCGCCTGCGCGCGATCATCGACGTACGCCCGATCTGACGTTCACCCGCGCCGGGAACC
>NZ_JBHWHH010000124.1:0-21942 GCF_042732555.1 Nocardia sp. NPDC059764 | reverse complement strand
GCTCGCGACTCGCCCGGTGCCGTTGCTACTTCAGGTTACCGTCAGGCCAGCTCGGTGGCAGTGCCACCCGCTGCGGCGATCTTCTCCTTGGCGGAGCCGGAGAACTTGTCGGCCGAAACCTGCACGGCCACAGCGATTTCGCCCTCGCCGAGCACCTTCACGAGCTCGTTCTTGCGAACGAGGCCGTTGGCGACCAGCTCGGCCTTGCCGATGGTTCCGCCCTGAGGGAACACGCGGGCGATGTCACCGACGTTCACGACCTGGTACTCGGTGCGAAACGGGTTGGTGAAGCCCTTGAGCTTGGGCAGACGCATGTGAATCGGCATCTGACCGCCCTCGAAGCGGACGGGGACGTTCTTGCGAGCCTTCGTACCCTTGGTACCGCGGCCCGCGGTCTTACCCTTGGAGCCCTCACCGCGACCCACACGGGTCTTCTCGGTCTTGGCACCCGGGGCAGGACGCAGGTGATGCAACTTGATGGTCATGCTTAGACCTCCTCAACTTCCACGAGGTGGCGCACGACGTTGATCAGGCCGCGGTTCTGCGCGTTGTCCTCACGCGTCACGGACTGGCGGATCTTGCGCAGCCCGAGGGTGCGCAGCGACTCGCGCTGATTCGCCTTGGCGCCGATGCTGGACTTGACCTGGGTCACTTTCAGCTGTGCCATATCAGACTCCCTGTCCCGCGCGCGCACGCAGCATGCCGGCCGGGGCCACGTCCTCGATCGGCAGGCCACGACGGGCCGCGACCTCTTCGGGACGCTGCAGCATCTTCAGAGCCGCAACCGTGGCGTGCACGACGTTGATGGCGTTGTCGCTACCGAGCGACTTGGCCAGAACATCATGGATGCCGGCGCACTCCAGAACGGCACGGCACGCGCCACCGGCGATCACACCGGTACCGGGCGAAGCCGGACGCAGCATGACGACACCGGCAGCCGCCTCACCCTGAACCGGGTGGGTGACCGTGGAGCCGATCATCGGAACGCGGAAGAAGTTCTTGCGAGCCTCTTCGACACCCTTCTGGATGGCCGCGGGAACTTCCTTGGCCTTGCCGTAGCCGACGCCGACGAGACCGTTGCCGTCACCGACGATCACGAGGGCGGTGAAGCTGAAGCGACGACCACCCTTCACGACCTTGGAGACGCGGTTGATCGCGACGACGCGCTCGAGCTGGTTCTTCTCGGCGGCATTGTCCCGACGATTGTCGTCGCGACGGCCGCGACCGCCACCACGCTGATCGCGGTTGTCGCTGCCACTGTTCTGTCCGGCGGGACCGTTGCTTCCGCCGTCACGCCGCTGACGTCCCGGCATCAGACGTTCCCTTCGTTCGCAGTGTTGATCATCAGAACTTCAGCCCACCTTCACGGGCGGCGTCGGCGAGAGCCGCGATACGGCCGTGGTAGTCGTGACCACCACGGTCGAACACGACCGCCTCGACGCCGGCAGCCTTGGCGCGGGCGGCGATGAGCTCGCCGACCTTGGCGCCCTTGGCGGACTTGTCACCCTCGAGCGCACGCACATCGGCCTCGATGGTCGACGCGGCGGCAATGGTCTTGCCGGCCGAATCGTCGATCAGCTGGGCGTGCAGGTGGCGCGCGGAGCGGTTGACCACCAGGCGCGGACGCTCGGTGGTGCCGACGACCTTCTTGCGCAGACGGAAGTGACGACGCGTCTTCGACAGGCGGCGCGAGGTCGAGGCGTCCTTGCCGATCGGCTTACGAGCGGCCTTCTGCTTTTCGGTTTGTGCCATGGCTTACTTACCCGTCTTTCCGACCTTGCGGCGAACGACCTCGCCGGCGTAGCGGATGCCCTTGCCCTTGTACGGATCGGGCTTACGCAGGCCGTGGATCACCGCGGCGATCTGGCCGACCTTCTGCTTGTCGATGCCGGACACCGAGAACTTGGTCGGGGACTCCACCGCGAAGGTGATGCCCTCGGGGGCGTCGACCGGAACCGGGTGCGAGTAACCCAGGGCGAACTCGAGGTTCGAGCCCTTGGCCGCCACGCGGTAACCGACGCCGAAGATTTCCATCTTCTTCTCGTAACCCTTGGTGACGCCCTCGATCATGTTGGCGATCAGGGTGCGGGTCAGGCCGTGCAGCGAGCGGTTCTGACGCTCGTCGTTCGGACGAACGACCTCGAGCTCACCGGACTCCGCCTTGACGACGGTGATCGGCTCGGCGACCACGTGGGACAGGGTGCCCTTGGAACCCTTGACCGACACGTTCTGGCCGTCGATGGTCACCTCGACGCCGGCGGGAACCGGGATCGGCTTCTTACCGATACGCGACATTGTTCCTACCTCCCTTACCAGACGTAGGCGAGGACTTCGCCGCCCACGCCCTGCTGCTTGGCCTGACGGTCAGTGAGCAGACCGGAGGACGTGGAGATAATCGCCACGCCGAGGCCGCCGAGCACCTTGGGCAGGTTGGTGGACTTCGCGTAAACCCGGAGGCCCGGCTTCGACACGCGGCGCACACCCTGCAGGGAGCGCTCACGGCTCGGGCCGTACTTCAGGTCGACGATCAGGTTCTTGCCGACGGGGGCGTCTTCGACGCGGAAGTCGGCGATGTAGCCCTCGCGCTTGAGGATCTCGGCGATGTTCACCTTGAGCTTCGAGTGCGGCGCCTTCACCTGATCGTGGTACGCCGAGTTGGCGTTGCGCAGACGGGTCAAGAAGTCTGCGATGGGATCAGTCATGGTCATGTGTTTGACCGGTACCTTCCTGCCGCGGTTCCCATTCAGCACCGTCTGAGATCGGCGGTCGTGGGCCTACGACAATTGGGGCGGTCCAGCCGGGAACGCCCGACCGGATCAATCGCTTGCGCCCGGAGCAACGCCGCACGCGAGAACGCGTACGGACACAGCTGTGCCCGAGCAACCGGTCTAGTGTAGACAACCCCTGATCAGCGACCAAATCGAGGTCCGCGTCACATCAACGGGGCGACCCGAGGCAGTAGACCTTCGGCATGATCTCGCCGGCCTGTTGATAGGAGTAGCTCGCGATGGAGCCCGCGACGCGGTCGCAGAGGGATTTGTCGAGAACCGAGCTGAGGATCTTGTACTTCGCGTCGGGCGCGGTGCAGCCGGTGATCTCGACGTCGTCGGCGCCGGTCTTCTTCAGGCAGTCGCCGACCTTCGCGTTGTCGATCGTGCGGGTCGCGTCGGAATCCTTGGCGATCAAACAGAATACGATGCCGGTCCCGAAGGCTCCGATGCCCTTCTTGGCCTTGAGCAGGTAGCTGTAGGTGGTCTGCGTGCCCGCGACGTTCTTGCAGGCCGAATCCGTCATGAACTCCGAGCCGTCGGGGCGGGCGAGGACACGGTAGACCGCGGTCGCGTCGGTGCACGGCACATTCTGCACAGCACTGCCCTTGGTGTCGGTGAGGCAATCACCCTTCTGCGCCGCGTTCGCCGCCCGAGCCGGGTCAGCGCCCTTGATCCCGACGCAGATCGAGCCGCTCCCCTTGTCCGTATATACGTACTCGGTACCGGGCACATCCACACACCGGTTGCGCGGCTTGTCGCTACCCGCCCGGTCGAGGACCACGAAGCCGGCGTCCGACGAGGAACACGACACCTTGTCGAACCCCTCGTCCCCGCTCTTCTTCAGACAGTCCCCCTGGCTGACACCGTTCGCGGAGCCGTCGATCAGCCCACACCCACCGGTGAACAACGCCAGTAATACAGCCGCCGCGGCCACGATCCAGCGCATACGGAACCCACCCCCGATTGAAACCCGTCATTTCCGACGAATCGTCACGGTAGCGTGCCGGTGCCGCGACGGCCAATCCGCTCGGGCGCCAGTGGGTTACAGCACCCGGCCGTCGGGGAGGATGCCTGGGCGGAAGGGTTCGACGCCTACGGTTCGGTGGATGCGGTCGGGGTGGATGAGGACTGCTACTCGTTGTTCGCCGTCGATCAGCCAGGGGAAGGTTTCGGCATCGAGGTATTTCCGGGCAAGGCGATCCATGATGTGGACGGCATCTTGACCTTCGATGAACCCCACTGCGCGGCCCCGGATTTCGACGCGATCGTAAGGCTGGTCGGGGTCGAAGCTGGAGAGGGAGAGGCGGGGGTCGCGGCGGAGGTTCTGTTCCTTGATGCGGCCTACGGACGTGTTCATCACGATGTGCTCTGTGCCGTCGACGGTTTCGAGGCCGATCCACATGGGGGTGAGTTGGGGTGAGCCGTCCTCGTTCAGGGTGCCGACCGTCCAGAAACGGGGCTCCTCGAGCCATTTGCGAACGTCCCCAACAACTTCGACCGGCATGGGTGTCCATCCTTCCACTCGAGCGACCTCGAGTGTAGGTGCGGAGACGGGCGCGGATCAGGAATCTTCGCGGATCAGGTCGCGGGGGTGGTGGGAAAGCACATGGCCAGCCAGCCCGAGGCGGCGGGGATCAGGGATTCCCGCCACGCCGTCATGGTGGCGGTGGTCGGGGACCAGACGCGGCGATCACTGTCGGGGCGGCGGACGTAGACGTCGCCGGTGGCCCAGAAGCGGCGGAAATCCGGGTGACGGCCGGACAGCTCCCGGACGATATCGGCGGTGACGGTGGTGTTCTCGGTGGCCCCGAGGGCCGGCGCGGCGACGTAGTAGTGGCGCAGGGTGCCCACCATGTAGGCGGCCTCGGTCTGCCAGTCCGGGAACACCAGCCGGGAACGGGGGTCGCCGAACAGCCAGTGGGCGATGCTGGGCGCCTCGGCGATACCGGGCATCAGGCGGCGGTACCGGTCGTTCGCGGCGGCCACGCCCCAATTCACCACCCACGCAGCGGGAATCGAGGTGAGCTGGTCGAGCAGCGCCGACATGTCGGCGGCGGAGGCGGCCTCGCCGAGCGCGAAACCGGGACGGCCGCCCAGGGCGCGCAGATGCTCACGCTCGTGCTCGTTGTCGCACACCGCGTCGGCCAGCGCCGACAACGCGCGGTCCCCCACACTGACCTTGTCGCCCTGCTCGAGTTTCTGCACGGTGCCGATACCGAGGTGAGCGTGCTGCGCGAACTCACGCTGGGTCCAGCCACGACGCAACCGCAGGCGCTTCACGAACGCCGCCAGCGTCGGCATTTCGACGTCGACCCCATTGTCGAACTGCATGTGTGAACCCTTTGCGGCCGTGCGAGATTGAGCTCCCCTGAATTGGGGGTAGAGCGCCCGACGCTACCACCAGGTTGGGACAGTTCCTGATCTTGCTCCCGAGATCCGACGGTTGACAGGATTGACCCTCGGTGACGCCCTGGCCGCCATTGGAGGGGACGGTCAGGTCGTCACCCGCGGTCGAAGGCTGGTTCGACGAGGGCGGCCCTGATCTCGAACCCGCACCCTTCCATCGAGCCACAACCCGGCGATGGAACGATCCTGCGCGACAGCACCGGCACCACCCTCCACTACACCGCCGCCGAATGGACCGCCTTCACCGCTGGAATCCGCGCTGGCGAATTCCAGCCCGCCTGATCGGCGGACCCCGCCCGATGCAGAGCTGACGATGCACCGGCGACCTCGGCGATAGTCCTCCCCTGCACGCCACTGAGCTCACCCCAAGCTGGGCGAGGAGCTCTCGGCATGCGACCGCTCATTTTCTCCGGTGTAGTCGACGGGAAGCTCGGTCGTCCGGTCTGAGCCGTCGGGTGTCAAGGGGTCTTGAAGCAGGCGGTCGTGCTGGCCGCTTCGATTCGTCTCGAACCCCCTTGACCTGGGTGAAAGTGCGGCGCACCGTGGTCGGTGTGGCTACCGCGAGGCCGGACGGTGTCGTCCGGTGAGGTCGGAGGAGATAGGCGAATGTCAACTACTTACCGCCCACAGGAGATCGAGGTGCCCGCGTCCTATCACATCGCGGAGGACGCGGCCTTGACCAATATCGTCGACGACATCGCCGGCAGCGCACCGGATTTCGTGGCGTTCCAAGTGCCGGGCGCGGACGGCTGGACCGACATCACCGCCGCCCGGTTCGCCGCCGAGGTGCATGCGGTCGCGAAGGGCCTCATCGCTTCCGGCGTCCAGCCGGGTGACCGGGTCGGCATCCTGTCATCCACCCGCTACGAATGGACGCTGCTCGATTTCGCCATCTGGACCGCCGGGGCGTGCACCGTCGCCATCTACGCCACCTCGTCGGCTGATCAGGCACGCTGGATCCTCGAGGACTCCGGCACCCGGCTGCTGATCGTGGAGCACGCCCGGCACCAGGCCACCGTCACGGACGTCGCCGGTCCAGAGCTTCAGATCCTGCGCCTCGACGAGGATGCGGTGGGCACGCTCATCGAGCGTGGAAAAGCTCTGGACGACACCGTCATCAAACAGCGCCGCAGCGAGATCGGCGCGGATTCCTGGGCCACGCTCATCTACACCGCCGGCACCACCGGTCGCCCCAAAGGCGTGATGCTCACTCATCGCAATCTGCTGGCCGAGGTGACCGCGGTGCCGATCGCGTTGTCGGGCTTCATCACCCCGGGCGATCGCACCCTGATGTTCTTGCCGCTGGCGCACGTGTTCGCCCGTGCCATTTCCATCGGCGCGCTGGTGATGCGAGTGACCGTCGCGCACACCTCCGACTGGACCACTCTGCCTGACCAGTTCGCCACCTACCGGCCGCAGTTCATCCCCTCCGTGCCCAGGGTATTCGAGAAGCTTTACAACACTGCCCGGCAACGTGCCGTGGACGCTGGGAAAGGCCGCCTGTTCGACCTCGCCGCCGACACCGCTATCGCCTGGAGCGAGGCGCTGCAGGACCACGGACCCGGACCCCTGCTGCGATTGCGGCACGCCCTGTTCGACCGGCTGGTCTACGCGAAACTGCGTGCGGCGCTGGGCGGCCGGTGTCATGCGGCCATCTCCGGTGGCGGGCCGCTGGGCGCCCGGCTCGGGCATTTCTTCCGCGGGGCCGGCATCACGGTGTACGAGGGTTACGGGCTCACCGAGACCAGCGCCGGGATCACTGTGAACACCGCCGACCACATCCGCATCGGCACCGTGGGCCGCCCCATCGAGGGCCACGCGGTGCGCATCGCCGCCGACGGCGAGCTCCTGGTGCGCGGGCCCACCGTGTTCGGGGGCTATTGGAACAATCCGGAGGCGACCGCCGCGTCCTTCGAGGACGGCTGGTTCCGCACCGGCGACCTGGGATCCGTCGACGCGGACGGCTACGTCAGCATCATCGGCCGTAAGAAGGAGATCCTCGTGACCGCGGCCGGTAAGAACGTCTCGCCCGCGCCGCTCGAGGACGTCATGCGCGCGCATCCGCTGGTCGGCCAGTGCCTGGTGGTGGGCGAGGGCCGGCCGTTCATCGGTGTGCTGGTGACCCTCGATCGCGAGGCGCTGCAGAACTGGCGGCAGCGGCACGGCGTGGACGAGGAGGTGCCGATCACCGAGCTCGTCGGCCATCCCGAACTGATCGGCGAGATCAACGCGGCGGTCAACGCGGCCAATGCCACGGTGTCGAGCGCCGAGTCGATCAAGAAGACGCGCATCCTGCCCGGAGACTGGACCGAGGAGGGCGGCGAGCTGACCCCGAAGCTGTCCCTCAAACGCGCGGTGGTCCTGCGCAAGTACGCCGCGGAGGTGGATGCGCTGTACGACTGAGCTGTGTCTGGATCAAAGTTACTGCGCAGCAATGTTTCTTGATCCAGTCCCGGCACACGACGCAGCGCCTTCACTTGTTCCACCGAGTTGCCCTCCGATCAGAGAGTCACGGAATCGAGCCGGGCGGTGAAATCCACTGTGTCGGTTGGCCGGTCACGCCGGCGACTGTCTCGAAGTCATGGTCGTAGTGGAGAATTGTGAGGTCATGGGTGGCAGCGGTGACAGCTACCAGAAGATCGGCGACGCCCGCGCTGCGATGTCGGCCGGATTCGGTGAGGGATTGCTGTATGCGATGAGCGCGCTGCCATCCATCGTCGGGCATGACAACCCATCCGAAGAGCTCGGACATGAGCTCCTTCTTGCGCAGCCGGTCCGCCAGGGAAGTCGCGCTGAAGAGGAACTCGAGTTCGACAACGTCGCAGATGGCGACCACCCCGGCGGTCAGTGGCTCGTCCCAAGCCTTGCGCAGCGATGGATTCGCGAACAACCGCCCCGCGGCCGAAGTGTCGATCAAGTAGTGGATCATGGGCGGTAGTTGCCCTTCTCGAGCAGGATGTCGAAATCACCCCGCTCCCCCATCTCCGCTAGCTCCGCGAGAGCCTTGGCTCGCTTGATCCGCTTCGCGACTTCGACGAGTGCGGCATTCACCGTGTCCTTCTTGGTGGACGTGCCCAGAATGCGCTGAGCCTCCGCGAGTGCCTCATCATCGACTTCGATCAGAAGTTTGGACATTTGGCGAACTCCTCACCGACTCGACTATATATGTAATATCCGATCCAAATATACACGATATCGAGCACGAGGTACGCGGAGTCGGCAAAGTAGTTGCGCTGATGCCGATTCGAATCGGCTGGGCAATCGGTCATCAGGGAGCCGGTGCCCGTCGGAATCGTTGAGCTCCGGCCCGGTGCTGCTAGGCTCCCCGGTCTGACGATGGGGGAAGGACCGGCTCATGCCCGGAATAATGGGGACGCCAACCGATAGACCGCGCAAGCGCTCCCTGCGGGTGTCATATCTGCTCCCGGCGACGGTGGCGGCCGCGCTGGTATCGAGTGGGTGCGTCGCCGCCCCCTCGGAACGTGCGACCCCGACCACCACCCCGCCGCCGACCGCCCTCACAACCCTGCGGCCGACGACCACGACACCGGTCCCGACGACCACCAGACCAGCCCCGACCACCACCTCCGCGGACACCGAACCGACCGATGTGGCGATCTGCTTGGATCCGGAAACCAATGTCCGAGTCGACGACGACCTCTGCGACACCGACGCGGACACGTATTCACGTTTCTGGCTGCCTCATTCCTCGTCGCTGATCTACCCCGCCGTCGGCGCGGTCGTGGGCCTGACGCTGGGCAGTTTCATCCGGCCCGCCGCAGGCCGGGTCCTCGATCGCGGCGTCCCCACGGCCGGCGGACGGGTATCGCGCGGCGGGTTCGGCGGCCATCTCCCCGGCGGCGGCAGCTGAAACGTCATCGGCGATGACCAAGACCGGCCCGCATCACCGCACTCGGCCGCGAATCGTGCTGTATGGCCCGGATATACGTGTCTACTCGAGTGATGTGGTGGGCGCGCAGATGCGGTCTTCCGCCAGGAAGGTTCCATCGCCGAAGTAGCGGTTGGTGGTGTCGAGGACGCAGGTGCTCAGACCCGGGCGCAGCACCATGTGGATCCTGGTGTCGGTCAAGGTGATCAAGCGCGACCCCGACATTTGCTGGTGGAGTGCAACGGCATGGGGGTAGGGCGTCCGGTTGTCGCCGGTGGCCTGCAGGATCAGTGCGGGCACGGCGTTGTCGACCACGGTGGGCGGTTCCGGGGGCGGTGACCAGAATGCGCAGGGTTGAATATTGTTGGCCAGTGCGGCGAAGATCGGCTGGCTCGGACGCGCCGCCTGGATCGCGTTCCAGTACCAGGCGGGGTCGGCGGGCATCGGTGCGTCCGCACACCAGATCTGCACCATGACCGAATCCTCCCCCTGCTTCTCGGCCTCGATCTGCTGGTGCAGCTGTGGGGGCACCTGCGGCGTGCGTCCGTCGGCCGCGTCGGTGACGGCCCGTACCGATGACGCCAGAGCCTCGTTCAATCGCGCGTCCCGCAACATCGTCCACAGCAGGTTCGGCAGGAGATGATCGTCGAAACCGAAGCCCTCGACCACGATCGGCGACCGTGACGCACGGTCGATCAGGTCCTCGACTCCACGACGTACCGCGATCGCGGAGTCGCCGAGGTGGTACCGCTGGTCACGAGCGGCGACCCAGTCTGCCCAGTCGTCGAAGGCCGCTTCCACCGCCGGCCCCCAGTCCTGCTGCAACCCCAGCCAGTAGCGCCGCGGATCGATGGCACTGTCGAGCACCATGCGATCGGATCGATCGGGGAACAGCTGGGCGTAGACCGCACCCAGGTAGGTCCCATATGACACGCCGTAATAGCTGATGCGGTCCTCACTCAGTGCGGCACGGATCACGTCCATGTCGCGGGCGGTGTTGCGAGTGCTGAGCTGCCGCATCCAATCCCGATCGCCCACCAGGCAATCGGCGGCCAGCTGTGCCTGCAGGACTGTTTCGGCGACGAATCCGGGGAACCCGACACCGGCCGAGCGGATCGAGCCGGCGACCGGCCATCCGCACCGCTGGTGCCGCCCGGAACGGGCGACTCCCCGCGGGTCGAATCCGATCAGGTCGTAGCGGCTCAGCACATCCGGTTCGAGAACATCACCGACGAGATCGAACGCATCGAGGCCTGGCGTGCCCGGTCCGCCCGAGTTGGTCAGCAGCGCACCGTGACGGTGTGCCACGTCGCGGGCCGGAATCCGCGAGACGGCAATGGTGATGCTCGGCCCGTCCGGCCTGCCGTAATCGAGTGGCACGGTGACATCCGTGCAGGCCGCGCCCTCCGCCGTCAGGGCCGCATCCTCGCATGTACGCCAGTCGAGATATTGCTGATGAAAGCGCGCCAACGGATCTCCCGGTTCAGCGCCCGCAACACCCGAAGCAGGGGCCACCGTGACCGCGAGGACGGCGACGATCACCGTCGCGACAACACCCCACACATCATTCAGCGAACTTCGGGGGCGACGCTCAGGGGACGTGATCGAGTGCGGATCTTCAACACCCACGAGGACAAGACCTTTCAGCAAGTCGAGATCGAATCGCACCGGGAGCCACCGCCAACCACCCAGCCCTGCAGAAATCAGTCCGGGTCAACCGCAAATCTGGGCAATTCCGGGAAGCCCGCGGAATTCTGCGTCTCGGCCACGTATTTCGCGGTGGGTTGGCGAACCGAGTGTAGCGTCCGATCACTGGATGGCCGGCCAGGCGAAAAGTCGCGCCGAAACCGGTACCACCCCCGACACATCCGAAACCCTGCCCGTAACCACCCTTTTCGGATAAATCGTCACATTTAGTGCGCCAGGCGCGGCAACAATCAAATCCGGGCGGTTCAGTATTTCCGGGCACCGCCGGCGATTAGGGTGCCCCACTGCGTGTGGCGTACCACACACCGGCGAATTCGACGCCTAAGGTCTGGTGCGGTCCGCCCCATCAGGGGCAGCTGAGTGGAGGGATTCGAAGAGTGAAGTTCGAGAAGATCACCGCCGTCGTTTTCATGGCCATCTCGGCCGTGGGTATTACTGCGGCAACCGCCCATGCCGAGCCGGCCGTCGCCGAGCAGCCGGCTGCGGCGGACATCATTTCCGGTGTGGATCATGAAATCGGCTACCAGATAACCATTTCGCCGGTCGACAAGGTGATCACGACCACCGTTCAGAATGGCAAGTTCGAGATGGCGCGGAACGGCGCGGTGGTGCTCCAGTCCGGCAACGGAGCGGCGAGAACCGAAATGCCGCAACGGTTCGCCGTCGACGGGCGTTCGATTCCGCTCGTGCAGCACATCGCTGCGGACGGCCGCACCTTGACGCTGACACCGACCCCAACGGCGGAAGATACTGCGCAACTGAAGAACATCAGCTCCTACGACCGCCTGAAGGAACAGATCGACAAAAACCTGCCCGGCGTCGTCACCGGCGCCATTGTGGGCGGTCTCCTCGGGGCGTGCGTGTTCCTGCTGTGGGGGCTCAGCATTCCCGTCGGTGCGGTGATCGGTGGAACCATCGGCGGATACATCACGGGCGGCCCGGAGTTCCTCAACGCCGTGACGGCGTGGGTCACCGCCCAGCCGTGATCACTGGCAGGTGAGTAAGGGGTCAACTGGTCGGGGAGCAGCTGCTGGTCGGGGAGCAGCTGCGAGAAATCGGGGTCGACGACAACGCCGAAGGCCCCCACCGGGACGAATCACGGTGGGGGCCTTCGGGTGTGGAGTTGTCAGCTCACGAGGAGCTGGGACTCACCAGGACGACTTGTGGACGCCCGGGAGCTCGCCGCGGTGGGCCATCTCGCGCAGGCACACGCGGCACAGGCCGAACTTGCGGTACACAGCGTGCGGACGACCGCAGCGCTGGCAGCGGGTGTAGGCGCGCACCGCGAACTTCGGCTTGGCGTTGGCCTTGTTGATCAGAGCCTTCTTAGCCATGGATCAGTTCTCCTTGAACGGGAAGCCGAGGTGCTTGAGCAGCGCGCGGCCTTCTTCGTTGTTGGTCGCGGTGGTCACCACGGTGATGTCCATACCACGCGGACGGTCGATCTTGTCGACGTCGATCTCGTGGAACATCGACTGCTCGGAGAGACCGAAGGTGTAGTTGCCGTGGCCGTCGAACTGCTTCGGCGAGAGACCGCGGAAGTCGCGGATACGCGGAAGAGCGATCGAGATCAGACGGTCCAGGAACTCCCACATCCGGTCGCCGCGCAGGGTGACCTTCGCGCCGATCGGCATGCCCTCACGCAGCTTGAACTGCGCGATGGACTTGGTGGCCTTGCGGATCTCGGGCTTCTGGCCGGTGATCAGGGTGAGGTCGGCGACCGCACCGTTGATCAGCTTCGCGTCACGGGCGGCGTCACCGACACCCATGTTCACGACGACCTTCACGACGCCCGGGATCTGCATCACGTTGGCGTAGTTGAACTCGTTGTTCAGGGCCGGCTTGATTTCCTCGCGGTAGCGGGTCTTCAGGCGGGGCTGAACCTTGTTCTCGGTAGAAGTCATCTCAGATGTCCTTCCCGTTGCGACGGGAGATGCGGACCCGCTTGCCGTTCTCATCGGTGCGGTAGCCCACGCGGGTCGGCTTGCCGTCGGAGTCGACGACCATCACGTTGGAGGCCTGGATCGGCGCTTCCTGGGTGACGATGCCGCCCGAGCTGGCGCCACGCTGGTTCGCGGAATCCGCGACGTGCTTCTTGATGCGGTTCACGCCCTCGACGAGGACCTTGCCGGTCGCCGGGAAGGCCTGGATGACCTTGCCCTTGGCGCCCTTGTCCTTGCCCGAGATCACGATGACCGTGTCGCCCTTGTGCACCTTCATGGTTACAGCACCTCCGGGGCCAGCGAGACGATCTTCATGAAGCGCTTCTCACGCAGCTCACGGCCGACCGGGCCGAAGATGCGGGTGCCACGCGGATCGTTGTCCGCCTTGATGAGCACCGCGGCGTTCTCGTCGAACTTGATGTACGAGCCATCCGGGCGACGACGCTCCTTGACGGTGCGCACGACGACGGCCTTGACGACCTCGCCCTTCTTGACGTTGCCGCCGGGGATGGCGTCCTTGACAGTGGCGACGATGATGTCACCGATGCCGGCATAGCGACGCGACGAACCACCGAGAACGCGGATGCAGAGGATCTCCTTGGCACCCGTGTTGTCGGCGACGCGCAGTCGCGACTCTTGCTGAATCACTTCAGCTCCTCCTAGACCTGGACGAAATGCACGCCGGATTGCCGACCCGACGGGCATGGTCAGTTGCCCCTCAACCGAGCCGATGGCCCGTTCCGCAAGCTACACGGGACCGCGCCTGCCAGCGGTTTTTCACCAAACTGGGAGAACAACCACTGTGGGTTCGCGGCCGAAGTGCGGGCATAGCTCCCGCAGGCAACCGGAACAGTTTAGCGAAGGCCCAGGTCGTACCCAAATCAGGGGGTTCGGCGCGGATTCAGGGGTTCCTCAGCCGGGTCCACTAGCGTCGGCTCGAGCAACGTACGAGCAATCCGATTATCCGGTAGAGGAGATTCGCGTTGACTTCCGAGCGTCCTGCTCTCGACCGCCGTGGCTTCCTGATCGCGCTGGGGCTGGTGCCCGCCGCGGCCGTGCTGGCCTCCTGCGACAAGAACGATGTCCCAGCCGCGAAACCGACCTCGCTGATCGGTCCGGACATGGCCGGATCGGATCCGGCGATCCGGCCGCAGGACGACCTGTACCGGTTCGTCAACGGGAAATGGCTGCGCGAGTACCAGCTGCCGCCGGACAAGTCGTCCTTCGGCACCTTCGACGAGGTGCAGGAACGGGTGGAGCAGCAGCTCAAGGAGATCATCGAGGGGATCAGCGACCCGAAGGGCGGATCCGACGCGCAGCGGATCCGCGACCTCTACGACGGCCGCATGGACAAGGACGTCATCGAGCAGCTCGGCATCACGCCGCTCAACGATCTGTTCGAGCAGATCGACCGGGCCGCGACCAAGGCCGACCTCGCCAAGGTGATGGGCTCGCTGCCCGGGGTCGGGCTGATCGGGATCGGGGTGGGACCCGACCCGAAGGACTCCAACGCCTATCTGGCCGGGATCTCGCAGGCGGGTCTCGGGCTGGACGAGCAGTACTACCGCAAGCCCGAGAACGCCGACAAACTCGCCAAGTACCGGACCTACATGCAGCGCATCGCGGCCGGCGCCGGGTTCGCCGACCCCACCGCCCTGGCCGACCGGGTGGTCGACCTGGAGCAGCGGATCGCCGGATTCCATTGGGACAATGTGAAACTGCGCGACACCGACGCCACCTACAACCTGAAGACGTGGGCCGACCTGACCGCGCTGGGGCCGCAATTCGATTGGGACCCTTGGCTGGCGGGCACCACCGACCGGCCCAAGGACCTGTTCGGCAAGGTCAATGTGGGCGAGCCGTCGTTCATCACGGGCGCGGCGCGACTGTGGGCCCAGGTCGACATCCCCGCCTGGCGTGAATATCTGAAGCTGGCGCTGGTGCGCGGCTTCGCCACCTATCTGCCCAAGGCCATCGCCGACCCGAACTTCGACTTCTTCGGCCGGGAGATGGCGGGCCTGCAACAGCGGCCCGAGCTGTGGAAGTCCGCGGTGTCCACGGTGAACGGGGCGGTCGGCGAGGCGCTCGGAAAACTGTACGTGGACAAGCACTTCCCGCCCGAGGCCAAGAAGCGGGCGCTGGAGATGGTCGGCGATCTGCGCGCGGCCTATCGGGACAACTTCAAGAATTCGACCTGGATGTCGCCGCCCACCCGGGCGGCGGCCATCGCCAAGCTGGAGAAGATCGACGCCAAGATCGGCTACCCGGACAAGTGGGAGGACTACGGCAAGCTCACCATCACCCGCGGCCGGTTGATCGAATCCCTGCGCGCCTCCGCGGCCTTCGACGCCAACCGCATGTTCGACCGGCTGGGGACGCCTGTGGACAAGTCGGAGTGGAGCATGCCGCCGCAGACGGTGAACGCCTACTACAACCCCAGCGGCAACGAGATCGTCTTCCCCGCGGCGTTCCTGCAGCCGCCGTTCTTCGACCCGAACGCCGCGCCCGCGGTGAACTACGGCGCGGGCGGCGCGGTCATCGGCCACGAGATCGGGCACGGCTTCGACGATCAGGGCGCGAAGTACGACGGGGACGGCAACCTGAAGGACTGGTGGACCCCGCAGGACAAGGCCGCCTTCCAGGCCAAGACCGAGCAGCTCATCGCGCAGTACAACGCGCTGGTGCCGGAGGGTCTGCCCGCCGATCAGCATGTGAACGGGGCGCTCACCGTCGGCGAGAACCTGGCCGACGTGCGCGGACTGGAGATCTCGCTGGCCGCGTACCGCATGGTGCAGCAGCGCGCCGGGACCGCGACGCCCGACTACAAGCCGATGTTCGAATCCTGGGGCCGCACCTGGCGGACCAAGATGACCGACCAGGCGCTGGAACAGCAGCTCGCCGATGATCCGCACTCGCCCGCGGAATTCCGGTGCAACCAGGTGGTGCGCAATCTCGGCGAGTTCTACGCGACCTACGACGTGAAGGAAGGCGACAAGGCGTACCTGCAGCCGGACCAGCGCGTCACCCTCTGAGCGATCAGCCCGAGCGATCGGGAGGCTCGCGACACCCCGCGCGGGGCTGCCTTCCCCGGTAGCCTCGCGTCGGTATCGCAGCTTCACGAGAGGTAGTGCCTGTGACTTCGTCGGGTTCGGCGCGCTTGGATCGTCGCGCATTCCTGATCGCCCTCGGGCTGGTTCCGGCCGCGGCCGCCTTGGCCTCCTGTAGCAAGGGTTCCGCGGCGAAAACGTTGACGGGACCGGATCTTTCGGGAGCCGACGAGGCGGTCCGCGTGCAGGACGACCTGTACCGGTACGTCAACGGCAAGTGGCTGCGGGAGTACCAGCTGCCGCCGGACAAGCCCGCCTTCGGTGCGATCAGCGAGGCCAACGAGCGCACGCTGAACCAGCTGCGGGAGATCATCGACGGGATCAAGGACCCGGAACCGGGTTCGGACGCGCAGAAGATCCGCGACCTCTACGACGCGCGCGTCGACTGGGACACCGTCGAGAAGCTCGGGATGTCGCCGCTGCAGGAGCTGTTCGACCAGGTCGACAAGGCCGCGACCAAGCCCGACCTGGCGAAGGTGATGGGCGCGTTGCCGATCGGCGGGCTGATCGGGATCGGCGTCAGCATCGACCGCAAGAACTCCAACGCCTACATCCCCGGGATCGGGCAGTCCGGGATCGGACTGGAGGAGGACTACTACAGCAAGCCGCAGTACGCCGAGAAGCTGAAGGCGTACCGGGTCTACCTGGAAGCGATCGCCAAGGGCGCCGGGTTCGCCGATCCGAGCGGCATGGCGCAGCGGATCCTCGACCTGGAGACCCGCATCGCGGCCGTCTTCTGGGATCGGGTGCGGCGTCGCGACGCCGACGCCTCCTACAACCGCATGACCTGGCAGCAGCTGACCGAACTCGGCCGCGGCTTCGACTTCGAGCCGTGGCTGGCCGGATGCACCGACCGGCCCAAGGACCTGTTCGCGGAAGTGGTTGTCGCGCAGCCGTCCTACATCACCGCGGCCGGGCAGATCTGGGCCGACACCGATATCGCGATCTGGCGCGACTATCTGAAGCTGTCGGTGGTCCGCGCCTACGCGCCCTACCTGCCGATCGCGATCAACGACGCCTACTTCCAGTTCGCCGGGCGGGTCATGCGCGGGCAGCAGGAGCGGCAGGAACGCTGGAAGTACGGAGTCAACCTGGCCACGTCGCAGCTGCCCGAATCGCTGGGAAAGCTGTACGTGGACAAGCACTTCCCGCTCTCCGCCAAGGACGAGGTCAAGCGGATGGTGGACGACCTGCTGGCCGCCTACCGCGAGAACTTCCGCAACTCGGCCTGGATGACGCAGCCCACCCGGGACGCGGCGCTGGCCAAGCTGGACAAGATGCGGGTCAAGATCGGGTACCCGGACAAGTGGGACGACTACTCGAAGCTGACCATCACCCGCGGCAAGCTCATCCAATCCCTGCTCGCCATCAACGCTTTCAACAACAAGAAGGACTGGGACCGGCTCGGCACGCCGGTCGACAAGTCCGAATGGGGCATGAGCCCGCAGACCGTCAACGCGTACTACTCGGCGACCAATAACGAGATCGTCTTCCCCGCCGCGTATCTGCAGCCGCCGTACTTCGACAAGGACGCGCAGCCGGCGGTGAACTTCGGCGCGGTCGGCGCGACCATCGGCCACGAGATCGGGCACGGGTTCGACGATCAGGGCCGCAAGTACGACGGCGACGGCAATCTGCGGGACTGGTGGACGCCGGAGGACAAGGCCGCCTTCGAAGCCCGCGCGGCCAAGGTGGTCGCCCAGTACGACGGCCTGGTGCCCGAAGGGGTGACGCCCGAGAACAAGGTGAACGGCAAACTCACGCTCGGTGAGAACCTGGCCGACCTGCGCGGACTCCAGATCGCGCTGGCCGCCTACCGGCTCGCCGAGCAGCGCGCGGGCAACGCCAACCCGGACTACCGCACCATGTTCCTGTCCTGGGCCCGGGGCTGGCGGGCGAAGCAGACCCCCGAACTCACCGCCGAGGGTCTCTCCGACACCCACTCCCCCGACGAATTCCGGTGCAACCAGGTGGTCCGCAACCTGCCGGAGTTCTACAGCACGTTCGGCGTCACCTCCGGCGACAAGCTCTTCATGCCCGAGGACCAGCGCGTCACCTTCTGATCCGCGGACCCGGCCGCTCAGGCCGGGTCCGTCAACTCCCGGGGCGCGGCCTGCCGCCACGAGTCGGTGACGATGGCCTCGAGCTCATCGCGATCGTCCAAGGCGGCCAGGCGCACCCGGACCCAGGCGTTGCCCGCCTCGTGCGGGGCGATCCAGAACTTGTCGGGCTCGGCCTGCACGAGTTCGTCGCGGTCGGCGATGGGGCACCGGACGGCCATCGAGGTCTCGTTCTCGGGCAGGGTCAGGAACAGTTTCCCCGCGACCCGGAAGGTCGGCATCTGCCATTCGAACTGCTCGGAGGTGCGCGCCAGCGAAAGCGCCACCGCCCGAACGTCATCCCCGGTCACCGTCATGCGATCGATCCTCCCAGGCGGGTCCGACAACCGGTTCAGGCGGCGGGGGTGCCCAGGATGACGCTGCCCACGTTGCATTCCTCCAGTTCGGAGACGCCGGTGGCGGCGGTGAACGCGGCGGTGTCGGAGAAGCCCTGGGCCACCGCGCCCAGACCCATGGCGGTGGCCGCCAGATAGAGGGTCTGCATGAGGACGCCCACATGTTTGAGCATATTGGCGTAGGCGACCGACTCGTAGGACCACATGACCCGGCCCGCGCGCGCCGAGATCAACAGCAGCAGTTGGGGTTCGGACGTGTTGGCCAGGGTCGCCGTCGTGGTGCGGAGCAGGCGCTCGACCTCGGGGGAATCGGCCGGGGCCACCGGGCGCAGGACGTGGTCGAAGGAGTCGTAGTGGTACATGGCGGGGGGCAGGCCCTCGACAGTGCGGACCACCGGGTAGAGCTCCAGTTCGTGGACGCCGCCGCCCGAAGGGTAAGGGCGGGAAGGGAGTTCGCCGCCGTCCGGAGTCCGTTCCACCGAGCGGGTGCGGGCGGTGCGGTAGAGCAGTTCCGCCAGCTGGGCCAGGGTGATGGGGTTGCCGTCGTCGAAGGCGCGGTGGGAGCGGCGGTCCTCGACCACGGCTGTCAGGGATGGGTCCGAGGCGCGCAGCGCGGCCAGATCGGGGGCCGGGAGCGCGATCGGATCGCCCGGGTAGGCCGGGCGGTGCGCGGGGAGCTGCGGGAACTCGTCCTTCGCCCACGCCGTCGGGCCGAAGTTGTCCCAGGTGACCGTGCGGGAGCCCAGCGTGCTGCGCCGGTGGAACCACAGGTCGGGGGCGCTCCAGCTGCGGGTGGTGAAGTCGCCGGACTCGGTGGACGGGTCGGCGGTGAAGCCGCCCCAGGCCAGGTCGGCGGCGATGCGGGCCGAAAGATGCTCGGGCAGGCCGAGTTCGGACGGGCTCGCACCGCCCGCCAAGGCGAGCAGGCGCGGGTCGTGCACGCGCAGGTCGCACCAGGAGGCGGGGTGTTCCAGCACCAGGCCCGCCGAATCACGGTGGATCACCGTGAATTTCGAGAGGGGAGCCGCCGTCGCGCCCGCCGGACGGGCGGGCGGGGTGGCGAAGGGGCGCAGGGTGTAGAGGTCCCGATCGCCGTCACGAACGGTGACCTCCAGCCAGCCCGCACCGGTCAGACGGTCGAGCAGCGGTGTCACCGAATCGGATTCGGGCTCCAGCTGGGTGAGCGTCGCCGGGCCGCGGTTGAGGGTCTTCAGGGCCTGGCTCTGGGGTGCGGTCAGGCCCGTCAGCTTCTCGTTGCGGGGCGGGTTCAGCAGGACCGCTCCGCCCGGCATCGTCAGGCAGGTGACGCCGGGGCGCAGGGCGTAGCGGTGGTCGGCGCGGGTCATTTGGCGGCGTTGGCCAGAGCCGGTTCGAGCTTGTCGAGCAGGTAGGGCAGGGCCAGTGGGGTGGGCTGATTGATAGCGCTGATCTCCTGGACGGTGAGGAAGACGATGGAGCTCTTCTTCACCGAGGGCAGGTCGTTGTACCCCGGCAGGGCGCGGTACTTCTCGTCCAGGCCGGGCGAATAGCCGGCCAGCAGCAGGTCGGAGTTCAGTTCGTCGAGGCGCTCCGGCGACAGGGCCAGGCGGCCGCCGTTGCCGCTCTGCTCCACCAGGCGCTGCGGGATGGTCATGCCGAGCTGGGTGAACAGGCGGCTGGATCCGTCCTTCGGGTCGGTGAGGACCATCAGCTGCGACGGCCCGGCCAGCCAGGAGCTGATGAAGGTCTTGCCCTTCAGGCCGGGATTGCGCTGCGCGATGGCGTCGATGCGGCCGTTGAGGTCGGCGACCACCTTGTCGGCGGCGGCGGTCTTGTGCAGCACCTGGCCCAGCGCGTGCACCTGGTCGGCCCACGGGGTCACGGCTTCCTTGGTGAGGCCGGGCAGGGTGGGCGCGACCTTGGACAGGTCGCCGTAGGTCTTGGCGTCGGCGATGAAGGGGTCGGCCAGGATCAGGTCCGGGTTCAGCGCGGCGACCTGTTCGGCCAGACTGCCGGTGGTCGAGAGGGCCTTGGACTGCGACAGCGCGGCCGGCTCCCAGGGCGGGGCGCCCTTGCTGAGCACGGCGATGTTGTCGATGTAGCCGACCGGGGTGACGCCGAGCGCCTGCGTGGTGTCGAGCCACTGGTTGCCCAGGGCGACGATGCGGGTCGGGGTGCCCTCGACCGTGGTCTGGCCGTGCGCGTGGGTGATGGTGACCGGGGCGCCGCCGCCGGAGGCGGTGTCGTCGGAGCTGGATCCGCAGGCCGTGAGCCCGAGCGCGAGCAGGCCTGCGACCGCCGCCAGGGCGGCCCTTGCGGTGAACGACCGCGACTTCATCGTGCTCTCCTTCTGCTCTGCCCGACCGGATCGACCGAGCGCGCCCGGTCGAAAACGGCCGAGCGGTAGGTGAGCCTAGCCTAATTTTCTACCGAGTTGCAGACCGTTGTCGCCGATTCGATCCCCGAAGGGGTGGCCGATCGTGCCCTTCATGGATTAGGTTAGGGTTGCATAAGTCAGTACCGGGGGTTTGGAACGATGGAGCGTGCGGTGCCGGATTCACTGTCCGCCGTCGAGCGTCACCGGCTCGCGGACGAATGGGCCAATGGGGTCGAGCTGTACGACGTCCCCTCGGTTTCCATGCTCATCGACTGCGGACGCCGCGTGCCGTCACTGCGTACGGCCGTCCGCTGCGGCGGGCACATCCTCACCTATGCCGAACTCTACGAACGGCTCGACGGCGGCGTGACCGGCACGGCCGGACCCACCCTCGACGATCTGGCCCGCATCCTCTGCGATATCGCCAGCGCCGCCGAATTCGGTACGGTGCTGGCCGAACTGGGCCCCACCGGCACCGGACTGAAGCCGGTCGCGGTGGCCGCGGCCGCCGACGACCGCCGCGCGGTGGCCGCCGATCAGCGCTCCTGTCAGATCGACCGCGCCTACGGCTCGCCGGATTCGCGACTGCTGGCCACCCGCTGGGACACCACCGACGCCGCGGTCGAACTGCTGGCCGCGCTGTCCGACGGGGCGACGCTGGTCCTGGCCACGGCCCCGCAGCGCGCCGACGCGGCCGCCCTGGCCGAACTCATCGCGCTGAGCGCGGCCACCCACGTGGTGGCCGACGCCGACACCCTGGCCAACCTCGCCTTCCTCCCCTCCCCCGCGCTGCCCACCGTGCGCCGCTGGGACGTGTTCGGGAACGACTGCCCGGCAGCGCTGTCGGCGCTGCTGCACGAACTGGCTCCGGGCTCCTGCACCGGATTCGCCTACACCGCACCGGAATACGCGGGCGTGGCGGCGCGCGGACCCCTGGACGGTTCGGGGCGAGTGCGGCCGATTCCGGGCGCTCGGCTGCTGGTGCTCGACGATGCGCTGCGGCTGGTGCCGCCGGGGCGGTCCGGCCGTGTGTACCTGGGCGGTTCGGCGCTGGCGCTGGAATTGGACGGCGCTGCCGAAGGATTCGTCGACGACCCGTTCGTGCCGGGCGGACGCCTGGCGCGGACCGATATCCACGGCGGCTGGACGCCCGACGGCTGGCTGCTGCTCGATCTGGAGGGATCCGCCGCTCCCGCGGCGCCGTCGGCCATCGAGCCGAGGCTCTCCGCGCCGCATCACGGTCACCGCGGCGAATCCGCCGCCGCCTGATTCCTTCTCGGATACGAACGGCCGCCGACCTTTTCGAGG
>NZ_JBHWHH010000123.1:0-22406 GCF_042732555.1 Nocardia sp. NPDC059764 | reverse complement strand
GGTCCGAACGTTGCGAATTAAGAGATAACGGACATCAGCCCAGGCCTCGCGATTTCCTGCTCCCCCATCGCGATTCGTCCGCCGCAGGTGTTTCGCCCGATCCGCGTCCGGGCGATCATTGGGTATGACCCACGTCACGGACAGCCCCCGGACCGCCCCGAGTGATCATCGGACGGCTCAGGGTGATCATCGGACCGCGCTGCGCACCTGCCCGCTCTGCGAGGCGGTGTGCGGACTCGAACTCACCCTCGACGGCAGCGACCGCATCGTGTCGGTGCGCGGTGATCGCGCCGACCCCTTCAGCAAAGGCTTCGTCTGCCCCAAGGGCGCGACCCTCGGCCACCTGGACGGCGACCCGGACCGGCTCACCCGGCCCATGATTCGCGATCGCGCCACCGATACCTGGCGGGTCGCGAGCTGGGACGAGGCCTTCGGGATGATCGGGGAACGGCTGCCGCAGGTGTCGGCCGCGTACGGCAATCAGGCGGTGGGCCTGTACCTCGGCAACCCCAACGCACACACCGTGGCCGGTGCGCTGTACGTGCCGCTGCTGATCCGGGCCCTGGCCACCCGCAGCCTGTTCTCCGCCAGCACCGCCGACCAGATGCCCAAGCAGGTGTCGAGCGGGCTCATGTTCGGCGACCCGCTCACCGTGGCGGTGCCGGATCTGGACCGGACCGACTACCTGCTGATGCTGGGCGCGAATCCGCTGGAGTCCAACGGATCCCTGTGCACCGCACCGGATTTCCCGGGCCGATTGAAGGCGCTGCGGCAGCGCGGCGGCCGCTTCGTGGTGGTGGATCCGCGCCGCACCCGCACCGCCAAGCTGGCCGACGAGCATCTGTTCGTGCGACCGGGCAGCGACGCCTACCTGCTGTTCGGGATCGTGCACACACTGTTCGCGGAGGAGCTGACCGACATCCGGGTCGAGGTGAACGGGCTCGACGAGATCCGCGCCGCCGCGGCCGATTTCCCGCCGGAGCTGGTCGCCGCGCGCACCGGGGTGCCCGCCGAGACCATCGCGCGGCTGGCCCGGGAGCTGGCCGCCGCGCCCACCGCCGCCGTCTACGCCCGGATCGGGACCTGCACCGCCGAGTTCGGCACGGTCACGCAGTGGCTGGTGGACGTGGTCAATGTGCTGACCGGCAACCTGGACTCGCCCGGCGGGGCCATGTTCGCGACCGGCGCGGCGCTGGGCATCGTGCGGTCGCGGCCGTTCCGGACCGGGCGCTGGGGCAGCCGGGTGCGCGGCCTCCCCGAGGCCATGGGCGAACTGCCGGTGGCGACGCTGGCCGACGAGATCCTGACGCCCGGGGACGGGCAGATCCGGGCCATGGTGACGGTGGCCGGCAATCCGGTGCTGTCCGCACCCAGTGGCGCGCGCCTGGATGCCGCTTTCCAGGGCCTGGAATTCATGGTGAGCGTCGATCGGTACCTCAACGAGACCACCCGGCACGCGGACGTGATTCTGCCGCCTCCGCGCGTCACACAGTCCCCGCACTACGACTTCGCGCTGCTCAATTTCGCGGTGCGGAACTACGCCCGCTACTCGCCGCCGGTGACGGCGCTGGGCGAGGACGAGCTGTCCGAGGCCGAGGTGATGGCCCGGCTGGCCCTCGCGGTGTCCGGGCAGGAGCCCCGCTCCGCCTCCCCGCGCTCGCCGGGGCTGGATCCGCTCACCGTGGTCGACGAGATCGTGATCGCCGGGACCCTGCACAAGGCCGGGATGGCCGATCGGCGTGCGGAACTGCTCGGGTCGAACACCACCGAGCAGCGCCTGGACCTGATGCTGCGGCTGGGCCCGTTCGGCGAGTGGGCGGCAGCGGCGAAGGCTCCGACGGCGCCGTCCGCTGCGGGCGATGCCGATTCCGGGGACTCGACCGAGAACTGGGCGGGTCGGCTGAATCTGCAAGTACTGCTGGATAATCCGCACGGCATCGACCTCGGCCCGCTGCGCCCGCGCCTGCCCGGCGCGCTGCGGACGGCGTCGCGGAAGGTGGAGCTGGCCCCCGCGCAGCTGCTGGCCGATGTGGCCCGGCTGCGGGCGCGCGCGGCGGACCGCCGGCCGGAGATGGTGCTGGTGGGCCGGCGACAGCTGCGCTCCAACAACAGCTGGCTGCACAACGTTCCGCCGTTGGTGGGCGGGTCGAACCGGTGCACGCTGCACATCCATCCCGAGGACGCGACACGGCTGGGGCTGGACGGGCGGGCCGTGGTGAAGTCGGCGGCGGGCACGGTGACCGTGGAGCTGGAGCCGACCGAGGACATCATGCCGGGGGTGGTGAGCCTGCCGCACGGCTGGGGACACGAGGACAGCGCGCAGGCGGTCGCCCGCACCCATGCCGGGGTGAACGCCAATGTGCTGACCGATGATTCGCTGGTGGATGTCCCCTCGGGGAACGCGGTGTTCAACGGGGTGCCGGTGACGCTCACCCGAGCCTGATTCCGGAGCCGTCGCGAAAAGACCTTTCGGTATTTATGTTTCGAGTACCGAAGATCAGCGCCAGCTAGGGGGATGAAAACGATCGAGCCCGGCGCGAAAGTCTGCAAAATGGACAAAACAGGAATGCGAAATCCCCGCGCCCCCTGGGGATCTCGCATACCCGCGCCCCGAAAACGACCGGTAGCATCCCCGCAGCTAAGGGACGACGTCCCTTGTGAGCGGTTTCATCCGGGAGGATCCTCGCATCGGGAAGGTTCGTCCGGCATCAGTCGAAGCACCCTTACCAGGGCAGATATGCCGGTTCACGCATTCGCCACACGAAAATAGTTAAACCGTATAGGATTTCAGATGGCCGTAGTTCGTGGCCGAGCCTCTTCCATCCGGTATTTCAGCTACCAAAGGGGGCGCACGATGCCCGGGGTCAGAAACGGCAGCGACGGCGAGCGGGAACTGCAGGATCGGTACGGCACCGAGGACCGAGCAGAGCGCTTCTACTCCGATCAGGTACGGGATCGGCTCAATACCCACATGATCGATTTCATCCGCCGGATGGATATGGCCTTCATCGCCACCGCCGACAAGCACGGCGAATGCGATGCCAGTTTCCGCGCCGGCAACCCCGGCTTCCTGCACGTGATCGACGAACGCACCGTCGCCTACCCCGAATACCGCGGTAACGGCGTGATGGCCAGCCTCGGCAATGTGCTCGAGAACCCGCACGTCGGCATTCTGATGATCGACTTCGTGCAGGACCTGATCGGCCTGCACGTCAACGGCACCGCCCGCATCGTGGACGACGCGCTCATGCGCCGCTGCGTCCCGGATCTGCCCGCCGAGTCCCGCGGCCGTATGCCCGAGCGCTGGGTGGTGGTGGATGTGGAGGAGGCCTACATCCACTGCCGCAAGCACATCCCGCACCTGGTGCCCGCGCAGCGGGAGGCCCGGCAGTGGGGCACCGACAATATGCGCGCCAAGGGCGGTGACTACTTCCGGGCCAAGGAAGAGACCAGCGCCCTCGTCGAATCCTGAACCGCGCCTATTTGATCTTGAAGATCACCGCGCGCTGGACGATGAAGTTGATCACGGTGGCGGTGCCCTGCGCCACACAGAACGCCAGGGCGATCCGCCACCAGGCGTCCGGCAGCGCGTAATAGCAGAGCTGGTTGATCCCCACCTGCAAGGCGAAGGTCAACGCGTACAGGGCGATCACCGCGAGGAACCGCTTGCGATTCGGCTCGGCCTGGAAGGTCCAGCGCCGGTTGATCAGGTACGCCGTCGTGGTGCCCGCGATGAAGCTGATCGACTTGGCCACCGGCAACGGCAGGCCCACCACCGTGAAAAGCAGGGTGTACAGGCCGAAGTCCACGACCGCGGAGAAGATGCCCGTCGCCAGGAAGCGAACGATCTGCGTCTTGAGATCGACATCCGTGCCACCCGGTTCGTCGACCAGGGGCAGCTCGGGCGGCAGGGGCAGATGGGGTTCCGCGGTCACAACGCAGAAGAGTAATGCCCGCGACATTGGACACAAGCCTCGGAACGGTTATGCCTGTAGCCTCTATGCCGATGTCCACGAAAGCTCAGACCACTACCGAGGCCGCCGCCGAGCCCAGCTCGAACGGTGACAGCCCCGTAGTCGGCAAAGAAAAAGAGGGCACCGTGTCACAGCAGGGTTCGTTCGACCTGCCGACGCAGACCCGGCGCTTGACCGGTTGGGGACGCACCGCGGCCACCACCTCGGAAGTGCTCTCCACCAGCGACCCGGAACTGATCGCCAAGGCGGTCGCCATGGTCGCGGAGGACAACGACTCGAAGCCCGCGCACCTGCGTCGCGGCGTCATCGCCCGCGGCCTGGGCCGCTCCTACGGCGATCACGCGCAGAACGCCGGCGGCCTGGTCGTCGACATGACCGCGCTCAACCGCATCCACCGCATCGACCGGGACTCCCGGCTGGTGGACGTGGACGCGGGCGTGTCCCTCGACCAGCTGATGAAGGCGGCGCTGCCCTTCGGCCTGTGGGTTCCGGTGCTCCCGGGCACCCGGCAGGTCACCGTGGGCGGCGCGATCGGCTCCGACATCCACGGCAAGAACCACCACAGCGCGGGCAGCTTCGGCAATCACGTGCGGTCCATCGATCTGCTCACCGCCGACGGCAAGGTGCAGACCATCGGGCCGAAGAAGAACGCCAAACTGTTCTGGGCCACCGTCGGCGGCAATGGCCTGACCGGCATCGTGCTGCGCGCCACCATCGAGATGACGCCGACGGAGACGGCCTACTTCATCGCCGACGGCATCAAGACCACCAGCCTGGAAGAGACCATCCGGGTCCACTCGGACGGGTCCGAGGAGAACTACACCTACTCCTCGACCTGGTTCGACGCGATCAGCGCGCCGCCGAAACTGGGTCGCGCCAATGTGTCTCGCGGCCGGCTGGCGAAACTCGACGAGCTGCCCAAGAAGCTGCGCAAGAATCCGCTGAAGTTCGATGCGCCGAATCTGCTGACGGTGCCGGATATCTTCCCGAGCTTCGCGGTCAACAAGTTCACGCTGGGCATGGTCGGCGAGGCGTATTACGCGCTCGGCGGCAATTACAGCGGCAAGATCATGAACTTGACGCAGTTCTACCACCTGCTCGACGTGGTGTCGGAGTGGAATCGGGCGTACGGTTCGGCCGGATTCATCCAGTACCAATTCGTGCTGCCGCCCGAGGCGCTGGACGAGTTCACCAAGATCATCGTGGATATCCAGCGGTCGGGTCACCACTCGGCGCTCAATGTGCTGAAGTTCTTCGGTCCGGGCAACCCGGCGCCGCTGAGCTTCCCCATGGAGGGCTGGAACATCTGCGTCGACTTCCCGGTCCGCCCGGGTCTCAACGACTTCGTGCGCGAACTGGACCGCCGCGTCCTGGAATTCGGCGGTCGCCTCTACACTGCCAAGGATTCGCGCACCGACGCGGAGACCTTCCACAAGATGTACCCGCGGATCGACGAGTGGATCAAGATCCGCCGGAGCGTCGACCCCACAGGCGTTTTCATGTCCGATATGGCGAGAAGGCTGGAGCTTCAGTGATCAATGCGGTAGGCAACCCGCAGTCCATTCTGCTGCTGGGCGGCACCTCGGAGATCGGCTTGGCGATCTGCGCCGAGTACCTGAAGAAGGGCCCCGCGCGCATCGTCCTGGCGGCCCTGCCGGGTGACCCGCTGCGCGAGGACGCCGTGTCGCAGATGAAGGCGGCCGGGGCCTCCGAGGTCCAGGTCGTCGACTTCGACGCGCTCGACACCGGCAGCCACCCGGCCGTGATCGACGCGGCCTGGGCCACCAGCGATATCGACGTGGCCATCGTCGCGTTCGGCATCGACGGCGACGGCGAGATCTTCTGGCAGGACCAGCGCAAGGCCGTCATGATGGCCGAGATCAACTACACCGCCGCGGTGTCGGTGGGTGTGCTGCTCGGCGAGAAGATGAAGGCGCAGGGCTTCGGCCGCATTCTGGCCATGTCCTCGGTCGCCGGTGAGCGGGTGCGCCGCTTCAACTTCGTCTACGGCTCCACCAAGGCCGGCCTGGACGGCTTCTACCTGGGTCTGGGCGAGGCCATCGCCAAGTTCGGCCCGCGCGTCACGGTCATCCGCCCCGGCATGGTGCGCACCCGGCTCTCCGCGCACGCCAAGGAGAACGGTCTCACCGTGAACAAGGAAGACGTCGCGCAGCTCGCGGTGTCCGCCTCGGAGAAGGGCAAGGAAATCGTCTGGGCCCCGGGCGTTTTCCGCTACGTCATGATGATCCTGCGGCACGTGCCGCGCCCGATCTTCCGCAAGCTGCCCATCTAGGCGAGTTTGCGATCAACGCCGCATTCCGGTCCCGGGGTGCGGCGTTTTTCATTTCCGGCGGGTCCGCCCCGGCGAGAGGTCCGCGCACGCGGCACTGGCTAGGCTGACCGGCGGTCCATGACACGAATGCGGAGGGCTGGTGCGGATGAGCGAGCGGGCGAGCGGGCGAGCGGCGGTGCTGGCGCGGCAGGCCGGTAATGCGGCCGGGGAGGCCGTGCTCGCCGCCGTGGTGGCGGCCGTGGTGGCCGCGATCGGGCTCGAGGCGTTCTCGGTCGTGCACTGGCCGGCGTTCAACTCCTCCAATGTGACCCGGGCGCTCACCACCGTCGGGCAGGTGGCCGCGCTGGCCATGCTGGTGGTCGCGGTCGTGTTGCTACGCCTGCGCACATGGGGGTGGGTCGCGAAACTGCTGTCCTGGGGCGGACTTTCGGCCTTCGTGACCGTGACGCTCGGCATGCCGCTGGCCGCGACCAAGCTGTACCTGTTCGGCATGTCCGTGGACCAGGAATTCCGGACGCAGTATCTGACGCGACTGACCGACAGTGCGGCGCTGCGCGATATGAACTACGCCGAACTGCCGCCGTTCTATCCGGCGGGCTGGTTCTGGCTGGGCGGCCGGTTCGCGAGCCTGACCGGCATGGCCGGGTGGGAGGCGTTCAAGCCCTTCGCGATCATCGGTCTGGCGGTCGCGGCGACTGTCGCTCTGGTGCTGTGGTCCACGTTGATTCGCGCGGATTGGGCGGTCGCTGTCGCCGCCGCGACCACCGCGGTAACCCTGGCCTACGGTGCGCCCGAGGCCTACAGCGCGGTGCTCACGCTCTTGCTGGGACCCGCGCTGGTACTGGCCTGGGGCGCGCTCTATCGGCCCGCCGAGTCCGGCGAGGACATGGAGACCACCGCGGGCGGCTGGGGCGCTGTGGTGGGGACCGGGTTGTTCCTCGGCCTCGGAGCCACCTTCTACAGCCTCTACTTCGGTGTCGCGGTCTTCGCGGTGTGCCTGATGGCCGTCATCGCCGCGGGGCTCGCCGTCCGATCGCAACACACCTGGCGGGCCATCTGGCCGATCCTGGTCCGGCTCATCGGAATCGGTGCCATCGCGGGCGTGCTGGCGCTCGCCGTCTGGACCCCGTTCCTACTGAAGTTCCTGTCCGGCAAGGCATCTTTGGGCTCCGGCTCCGCGTTCCACTACCTCCCCGAGACGGGTTCGCGGCTGCCGCTGCCGATGACCGAGTTCGATTTGCTGGGTGTGTTCTGCCTGGCCGGAACCATCTGGCTGGTGCTGCGTGCGGGCAGTTCGCGGCGCGCACAGGCGCTGGGCATCGGCGTGGTGGCCATCTACCTGTGGTGCCTGCTGTCCATGGCGGCGACGGCGGCCGGAACCACCCTGCTGTCGTTCCGGCTGGAGTCGCCGCTGCTGGCGCTGCTGTCGGCGGCGGGCGTGTTCGCCTTCGCCGAGGGTGCGCGAGCGGTCTACCAGGCGCTGAACGAGCCGAGCCGGTTCCGGATCGCGGCGGCCGCGGTGGCGCTGGCCGGGGCGATCGGGTTCAGCCAGGGCATTCCGACGGTGCTGGCCACCGAGATCACCACGGCGTACACCGATACCGACGGCAATGGGGATCGCGCCGACAAGCGGGCTCCGTCAGCGGTTTCCTACTACCGCGAGATCGACGCGAAACTGCTGGAGCAGACCGGGCGGCCGCGCGACGGCAGCGTGGTGCTGACCGCGGACACCAGCTTCCTCGCGATCTACCCATACTTCGGATTCCAGGCGCTCACTTCGCATTACGCGAACCCGTTGGCGGATTTCGCGGCGCGCACCGCCGAGATCCAGCGCTGGAGCACGCTGAAGACGCCGCAGGAGCTGACCGACGCGCTCGAGCACTGCCCGTGGCGGGCGCCGGACGCATTCCTGTTCCGGCGTTCCGGCGACGGCTACACGCTGCGGCTGTCCCAGGACGTCTACCCGAACGATCCGAATGTGAAGCGCATCACGGTGACGCTGCCCAAGGCATTGTTCGATGACGGGCACTACCGCATCACCGATATCGGACCGTTCACCCTCGTCGTGCGTGCCTGAGGGAGTGGGCGAGACAAGGATCACTTATCCCCAAAAATGAGGCGGAATCTGGGGATAACTGTCCGATTCTGTGGATAACCTCTCGACTTGCCCGTGCAATCTCAGCCGGAAGCTGTAGCGTGGGCCGCTGATTGCAAGGCACAAGGAGTTATGCGTTGGCACAGGGGCGGGAAACCGATCGGGGGAACGAAACGGGCTCGGCGGTGCCGGTTCTCGACCGCGTCACGCCGAATACGGCCCGTCCCAACCTGACTCGCGCGCAGCGCACGGCCGCACGGCTACGCCTGGCACGAGCCGATCTGTTCGTCGCGGGCGCGTACCTGTCGCTGGCGGTGCTGGTGCTGTCCGGTCAGTGGAGGCACACCGACCGCGGCTACCTGATCAAGAGTGGCCAGGACCAGACCATGTGGGAGTGGTTCTTCGCGGTCACCGCCCACGATGTCTCGCATCTGCACAATCCGCTGGGCACCACGCTGCAGAACTATCCCGACGGCGTGAACATGATGGCCAATACCGCCATGTTCGGCGTCGGGGTGCCGCTCACCCCGGTCACGCTGCTGTTCGGGCCGACGGTCACCTTCGTGCTGGTGCTCACCCTGGGCCTGTGCGGCACCGCGTTCGCCTGGTACTGGCTGTTCTCCCGCGAACTGGTGCCGTCCAAATTCGCTGCGGCCGTGGGCGGCCTGTTCTGCGGTTTCGCGCCCGCCATGATCTCGCACGCCAATGCCCACCCGAATTTCGTGCTGCTGGCGCTGCTGCCGGTGATCGCGCTGAAGGTGATCCGGATGGCGCGCCGCGCGGCGGCGGGCGCCGAGGTGACTCGCGGTCGCCGCAACAAGGACGCCTTCGTGCTGGGCCTGCTGGTGGCGATGCAGATCGCGCTCGGTGAGGAACCGCTGCTCATCTTCGCGCTCGCCTTCGGTCTCTTCGCGCTGGTCTACCACCTGCACGCCCCGAAGACCGGGCTGCGGATGGTGCGCGCTCTGGCCCCGCCGGTACTGCTGGCGGCGCTGATCACGGTGGCGCTGACCGATATTCCGCTGTGGTGGCAGTTCTTCGGGCCGCAGTCCTACCGTTCCATCGACCACGGGCCGATGAAGAACGACCTGAAGGCGCTGTTCCAGTTCCCGTCCGAGTCCCTGGGCGGCATGTTCTCGCACGGCCAGAACGTGGCCATCAACGCCACCGAGGAGAACTCGTACTTCGGCTGGCCGCTGTGGATCGTGGTGGCGGTGGCCATCACCCTCATGTGGCGGGAGCGCGCGGTGCGCGCCGCCGCCGCGGTGATCGCCCTGTTCACGATCCTGTCGCTGGGCGCCTCGGCCACCATCGGCCTCGGCGACACCGGCATCGTGCTGCCCTGGAAGTGGCTCGACCATGTGCCGCTGCTGAATTCGGTGCTGGAGTCCCGCTTCACCATGGCCGCCATCCCCGCCATCGCGGTGGTGCTGGTCCTGGCCACCCAGCGCGCCCTGGACTACTGGAGCGTCTCCGCCACCGACTGGCGGCCACTGGCCCTGTTCGCCGCCCTGGTCTTCGCCCTGCTGCCGCTCACCCCCACCGTCCTGCCGGTGGTCCAGCGCGCCCCCACACCCGCGTTCTTCACCGACGGCACGGTGCGCCACTACGTTTCGGGTGGCTCCGTCGTCATCGCCCCGCCGCCCACCGCCCCCGACGCCCGCGCCCTGCGCTGGCAGGTGGACTCCGGCTTCGAATTCCCCCTCGCCGGAGGCTATTTCGTCGGCCCCACCGGCTCCTCCAAGAAGGGTCGCTACGGCCCCGACGACCGCCCCACCGCAACCCTGCTGACCAAAGCCCAGCAGTCCAACAAGATCCCGGCGATCGACGAGTCCGACCGCATCCGCGCCCTGGTCGACCTCCGCTACTGGCAGGCCGACGTCGTCGTCCTCCCGCCCACCGACAACGCCGACACCCTCCGCCTGACCCTGGACCAGCTCCTCGGCTTCCCCGCCAAGTACGTCGACGGCGTCTGGCTGTGGGACGTCCGCACCCTCCTGCACTGACCCCGCGTCAGCGGGCCGGCGGCGTGCTCACCTTGGTGTAGGTCGCTCCGGGGTAATTCGCGCCGGAGCGAACCAGCGTGCCGCCCCGAAACTCGACATCGGTCCGGGGTGCGGACACCGGGCAGCCGTGATCGCTGCCGGTGGGTTCGAGCCGGGACTCGCCGACCGAGATGCGGGTCGACAGATTGCTGGACTCCAGCAGTGCGGTGTACGAGCAGATGCCCTGGCCGCCGCCGGGCAGCGTGATCTTCTCGGTGAGGGTGAAGACCTGGTCGCCGATATTGCCGCCGTTGATGGTCAGCGCGTAGTCGCCGTCGCCCGAGGGGCCGGTCTTCGCCGACCAGCGGCCCAGCACGGACCCGGGCACCTGCCCATCGGTCGCCGGGCGACCGGCGGAGGTGGGAGTGACGGTCGAGACCGGCGAGAACGCCTGGGTGCTGGACGCGTTCGTCACCTCCGCCGCCGAACCGAGGTATCGGAACAGGCCGTAGCCCAGGCCACCGGCGGTGACCACGAACAGCACGCCGAGAGCGGCCACGAGGACGCCGCGCCGCGGTCGGGTCGGACCGGCAACGGGTGCCGCGGGCGGTGCGGGTTCCGGTGGCGCGAGCCGGACGGCGTTCGGCGGTGGATTCGAGGGCGCGCCGCCCGGCAGCGGCGGTGTCACGAAATAAGTTGTCGGCGTGCGGGACTCCGCCGCGTCGCGCGCGGCGTTCATGAAGTCGGTGCAGGTCGGGTAGCGCTGCGCCGGCTCCTTGGCGAGCGCGCGGCTCAGCACGTCGTCGAGCGCCCGCGGCAGATCGGGCCGCACCTGGCTCAGCCGCAGCGGCGCGACCGCCGTGTGCGCGTGCACCCAGCCCAGCGGATTGTCGGCGTCGAAGGGGCGGCGGTCGGTCAGCAGCACGAAAAGCGTGCAGGCCAAGGAGTATTGGTCCGACTGCGGTCCGATGGGCGCGCCCGACACCTGTTCGGGTGAGGCGAAGGCGAAGGTGGCGGAGATGACGCCGGTCGCGGTCAGTTTGGTGGATTCGTCGCGCAGCCGGGCGATGCCGAAGTCGGTCAGCAGCGCGCGCTCGGTGCGGCCGTTGTCGGCGGGCGCGAGCAGCAGGTTGGAGGGCTTCACATCCCGGTGCAGGACACCCTTGCCGTGCGCGTAGTCCAGGGCGCCGGCGATCTCGGCCCCGATGCGCAGGGCCCGCGCGGGCGCCACGGCCCGCAGCAGTCCGGCGTCCGGGCCGTCGACGTACTGCATGGAGATCCACAGCAGGTCCTCGGCGACGCCGCGATCGTAGACGGACACGATGTGCGGGTGGTCGAAGCGGGCGGTGAGGTCGGCTTCGCGCTGGAAGCGCCGCCAGGTGTCCGCCTCGGTCATCAGCGCGCTCTGGTGCATGATCTTGAGCGCCACCATGCGGGGTAATCGGGGATGTCGCGCCACGTAGACCGATCCCGACCCCCCGGTCCCGATCCTCCGCTGAATCACATGCCCGGCCACGATCTCACCGGGACGGAGTTCCGCCATGCCCCCGCTTCTCCATTCCTCGCCGACACCGCACACCGACGACCTGTCGATCTTCGCCGAAGCGCGCGTGTCGTGGGAACCCTATCGAATTCCGGCCGGTTAAAAGACTTTCGGTTCTCAGTTGGTGCGGGTGTAGGTGACGGCGCCGCTGCGGGAGAGGGCTCGGGTGATGCGGCCGTCGGTGAGGACGAGTTCGTGGGTGCCTTGGACCAGGCAGCCGTCGGCGTCGCCGGTGACCAGGTTGCCCGCGCCCACGGTGATGTCGGCGGTGCCGGGGACGCCGAGCAGTCGGTAGTCGAAGACGCAGATGGGGCGGCTGTCCCGGAGGACGGTGGAGGTGACGACCACGTCGTTGAGGTTGCCCTGGCGGATGGAGAGGCGGTAGCGGTCGGCGTTGGCGGTGCTGGTGCCGGACCAGCCGCCGACGAAGGCGGAGGGGACGCGGCCCGCGGGGGCCGGTGGGGTGGTGGCGGCGACCGTGGTGACGGCGGTGGGGGCGGCCGAGGCGACGGTGGGGACTGCGGCGGACAGCGCTGTGCCGGAAGATCTTCCGTGGCTTTCGAGGTTCATGGTGACGACGATGGCGCTGCCGCCGATCACGGCGGCGGCCAGCACGGCCAGCAGCCCGGTGACCACGCCACGGCTCACACCCGTCGACACCGGGACGGGTTCGGGGGCTCGATGCCGGTGGGGCGCGGCGTCTTCGAAGGATCCGGTGCGCGCGCCGTAGGCGACGCCATAGGCCGGTGCGCCGGGGTTGGTGCGGTGGCCGCCGGCGAGGGCGGTGGGATCGGTGCGGGGGGAGCGAAGCAGGGTCGGGTCGGTGCGCGGGGAGCGCAGGACGGACGGGTCGGTGACGAAACCGGGCGGCGGGATGTTCGCGGCCGGGTTCAGGATGGTTTGCGCGGAACCTGTTTGCCAGGCGTGCCAGGCGGCGTCGGCGAAATCGGTACAGCTGGGGAATCTCTCGTCCGGGTGTTTGGCCAGGGCGCGGTCGAAGACCGGGTCGAAGGCGGCGGACAGGTCCGGGCGGAGCTGGGTGACGTGCAGGGGCGGGGTGCTGGTGTGAGCGTAGATCCAGCCCGCGAGGTCGGTGGCCAGGAACGGTCGGGTACCGGTGAGGAGCACGAAAAGGGTGCAGGCCAAGGAGTATTGGTCGGTGCGTGGGTCGAGGTAGCGGCCCGAGACCTGTTCGGGGGAGGCGAAGGCGAAGGTGGCGGAGATGTCGCCGGTCTTGGTGACGTGGGTGGTCTCGTCGCGCAGGCGCGCGATGCCGAAATCTGTGAGCAGGGCGCGTTCGGGGCGGCCGTCGGCGGCCGGGGAGAGCAGGATGTTGGAGGGCTTCACATCCCGGTGCAGCACGCCCTGGCCGTGCGCGTAGTCGAGGGCCGAGGCGATGCCGCCGCCGATGCGCAACGCCCGTTCGGGGGCCAGGCCGGTGACGCCGTCGGCGTCGGGGCCGGCCACGAATTGCATGGCGATCCACAGTCTTCCGGCGTCCATGCCGCGGTCGTAGACCGACACGATGTTCGGATGGTCGAAGCGGGCGGTGATGTCGGCCTCGCGTTCGAAGCGCCGCCAGCCCTCGGTGTCGGCGTCCACCTCGTCGCGGTTGAACACTTTGAGGGCGGCCAGGCGGGGTAGCCGGGGATGACGGGCGGCGTAGACGGTGCCCGATCCCCCGGCCCCGATCCAGCGTTCGATGACATATCCGGCGATCTCCTCGCCCGGCTTCGGATCGGCCATGATCGCGCACCTACCTACGTCCGTGGAACCCTGCTACTTCAGTGGAGCCCTGTCGAGCCAGTCGGTCAGGAGGTTGTTCACCGTGTGCCCGGGCCAGTGCAGCACCATGACGAAGCGCGACCGCGGATCGCCGTCGGGGAAGGAGACCGCGGCCAGCGCGCGCTGGGTCTCGCTGTCCCGGGTGACGGCCGGATCCACCGTGGCCGCCGTGGTGACGGTGAGATCGCCCGCCACGTCCTGATGCGTTACCGGGGTGACCCGGGCATTGCCGCCGAAGAACAGCGCGGCCACGGATTTGCCCGGGCGGGTGTCGAAGTCGAGGAAGTCGAAGCGCGGCTGACCGGTGGCGTCCTCGGCATTGCAGCGCACCCGGTGCGCGCCCTGGACCGCCTCGTCCGGGCCGGGATCCTTGGGACGGCAGGACCCGCCCTGCCAGCCGACCGCGGTGCCGTTGGCGGCGAGCTGACCGATCAGGCTGGGGAAGGCGCGGGCGATGGCGGCGTCCGCACGGCCCCAGGAGGAGATCAGGGTGTCGGCGCTGGTGTACGTGATCAGGCCGCTCACATCGGTTTTGCGGCTGACCCGCCCGTCGGGCAGCAGGGTGAGAGTGGTGGGCCCATTGGCGCGGCAGGCATTGGAGGGCTCACGCACCACGATCTCGGAGGTTCCGATGATGAGCCGGTCGCCGTCGCCGGGCACCTGGTCGAGCGGGGCGGAGAATTCGCAGTGGAACGGAAACCCGTTGGGCAGTACGCCGTCCACCCGGTTGGACAGCACCGGATCGCCGATCTTGGCCTGTTGCACGGTAAGCCGGTAGTTGGTCTGGCCCTCGGTGGCCAGCCAGGTGCCCACGAACCGGTCGGGCACCATCGCCTGCGCGGTCGGCGGGGACGGCGAGTTGCCCTGGTCGAGGGCGAATCCCACGCCCGCCGCGGTCACCGCCGCCACCGCCGCCGGGATCAGCACGCGCCGCTGTAACCGCCCTTGCCACAGCGGTTTCCGTCTTCGCCTGCCGATGCTCCGAGGCGGTGGATGCGGCAGGCGGGCACGGGCGGTGACGGCCAGGGCCGGATCGGAGTAGTACGCCTCGGTGGCGGCGTAGGCGAAATCCACGCAGCTGTCGAAGCGGTCCTCCGGGTCCTTGGCCAGGGCGCGGTCGAACACGTCGTCCAGGGTGTCCGGGAGCGCCGGGTTCAGTTCGCTCAACCGCCGCGGCTTCTCCTGTGTATGAGCGTGCACCCAGGCGAGTGGATTATCGGCGGTGAAGGGCCGCTGGTCGGTGAGCAGCACGAACAGCGTGCAGGCCAGCGAGTATTGATCAGATCGCGGACCGACCGGTTTTCCGCTCACCTGCTCCGGTGATGCGAAAGCGAAAGTGGCGGAGATATTTCCGGTATGGGTGAGCTTCGTGGTCTCGTCGCGCAGCCGCGCGATGCCGAAGTCGGTGAGCAGCGCCCGCTCCGGGCGACCACTCTCCGGGTCGGCGATGAGGATGTTGGACGGCTTCACATCCCGGTGCAGCACACCCTTGCCGTGCGCGTAATCCAGCGCGGCCCCGATCTCACCGCCGATGCTCAACGCCCGTTCGGGCGAAACATGGTGCAGTTCACCGGCATCCGCGCCGTCCACGAACTGCATGGAGATCCAGAACCGGTCCTCGGCGACGCCGCGGTCGTAGATCTGCACGATATTGGGATGGTCGAAATGCGCCGCGATATCGGCCTCACGCTCGAAACGCCGCCACACTTCGTCGTCTTCGGCGACCTCGTCACGTTTCAAGATCTTCAGAGCCGTGAGCCGGGGTAACCGCGGATGCCGGGCCGCATAGACCACGCCCGATCCCCCGGCCCCGACCCGCCGCGCGATCACATACCCGGCGAGAACTTCGCCAGGTCGCAGCTCGGTCATGATTCCTCTTGTCTTCCGGCCCGGCCCCACGCCCAGTTCGGATAACAACCATCATAGAGTCGTTCTTCGTGCGCGCAGACTCCCGAGCGTTCCACCGCATCCGCATCCTCGCCCTGGTGTCCGGTCTTCTCGGATTCCTGCTGGCGGTGATCACACCGATCCTGCCGGTGCAGCAGGACCGGCCCACTCTGCATTGGCCACAAGGGGATACAGCCGACGTGGCCGCGCCCCTGGTCTCCTATGTGCCGTTGAGCCTGGACGTGACGCTGCCGTGCCAGGTGCTGCGGGAGCTGCCGAGCGGGACGCTGTTCTCGACGGTGCCCGCCGCCTCCGGGCAGGCCGAGACCAAGGGCCTGGTCGTCAAGGTCACCGACGAACCCGGCAAGGGACCCGTCCTCTCGGTGCTGGTGCGGTTGATTCCGCTGCTGTCCGCGCCCGTCGCCGAGATCGGCGACTGCGGCGCCGTGACCGTGCGCTCCGACGCCACCCAGACCCGGGTGGAATTCGCCGGGGTCGCGCGCAAGGACGGGACGCCGTTCGTCGGCACCGTCGGCGGCGACACCCGGCCGCAGGTGGTGGGCCTGTTCACCGATCTGAAGCGGGAGCAGCTCGGGAACGCCTCCGCCACCGTGCGGATCGACGCGCGCTTCACCTCCAGCCCGACCTGGCTCAAGCGGCTGGCGACCATCGGCGCGGTGCTGTTCACCCTGCTGTCGCTGTACGCGCTGCACCTGCTCGACACCGCCGACGGCCGCAAGCCCCGCCGCTTCCTGCCCGCGCACTGGTGGCGGGTGCGGCTCGCCGATGTCGCGGTGCTGGGCACGCTGGTGGTGTGGCACTTCATCGGGGCCAACACCTCCGATGACGGCTACATCCTGAATATGGCCCGGGCCTCGAAGTATTCGGGCTACATGGCCAACTACTACCGCTGGTTCGGGGTCGCCGAGGCGCCCTTCGGGTGGCCGTACGAGGTACTGGCCTGGATGACCCGGATCAGCGATTCCAGCCCGTGGATGCGGTTGCCCGCGCTGCTGGCCGGCATCGTGTGCTGGCTGGTGATCAGCCGGGAAGTGCTGCCGCGCTTGGGCTCTCGGGTGCGGCGCGACCAGGTCGCGATCTGGACCGCCGGCCTGGTGTTCCTGGCCGCCTGGATGCCCTACGACAACGGCCTGCGACCGGAACCGCTGATCGCGGCGGGCGCGCTGCTGACCTGGTGCTCCATCGAACGCGCGATCGCCACCGGGCGGCTGCTGCCCGCGGCCGTCGGCGTGCTGATCGCCGCCTTCTCGCTGGCCGCTGGGCCGACCGGCCTGATCTGCATCGCCGCCCTGATCGCGGGCGCGCGGCCGGTGCTGATGGTGATCATCAAACGCGCCGGGCAGCAGCGCGGTTCGTGGCTGGTGCGCTACGGCGCGCTGCTCGCGCCCGGCATCGCGGCCGGAACCCTGGTGCTGGTGGTCGTTTTCGGTGATCAGACCCTGGCCTCGGTCATGGAGGCCACCCGGGTGCGTACCCTGATCGGCCCCAATGTGGCCTGGTTCGACGAGCGCACCCGCTGGGACGCGCTGCTCATGCTCTCCCCCGACGGCTCACTGGCCCGCCGGTTCGGCATCCTCGCCATGCTGCTGAGCCTGGGCGTGTGCGTGATGGTGATGCTGCGCAAGAACGGCCGCATCCCGGGCACCTCGCGCGGTCCGTCGGCGCGGGTGCTGGGCATCGTGTTCATGTCGCTGTTCCTGATGATGTTCACGCCCACCAAGTGGACCCACCACTTCGGCGTGTACGCGGGCCTGGCCGGATCGCTGGCCGCGCTGGCCGCGGTCGCGGTGGGGGTCAACGGGATTCGCTCGCCGCGCAACCGGACGCTGTTCACGGCGGCGGTGTTCTTCCTGCTGGCCATGACCTTCACCGGCTCCAACGGCTGGTGGTACGTGTCCAGCTACGGCGTGCCGTGGTTCGACAAGGCTCCGCTCGTCGCGGGCAAGGGGTTCTCCACCCTGTTCCTGGGATTGGCGGTGCTGTGCCTGCTGATCGCGGCCTACCAGCACTTCCGGGAGCCGTACACGACGCCGCGGCCGGTGCGCGGCTTCGACAAGTTCGCCAGCATGCCGCTCACCATCGCGGCGGCCGTCCTGGTGCTGTTCGAGGTGTTGTCGCTGGCCAAGGCGGCCGTCGGCCAGCACCCGGCCTACTCCATCGCCCAGTCGAATCTGCGTGCGCTGAAGGGCGATTCGTGCGCCCTGGCCAACGAGGTGCTGGTGGAGACCGATACCGCGGGGTCGCTGCTGCACCCGTGGACCGGCTCCGACGCCGACGGTCTGGCCGCCCAGAACACCGGGTTCACCCCCAACGGCGTGGCCACCGACCTCACCGCGGACGCCGAGGAGACCGTCACCGGCGGCGCCAACTCGGTGAACGGCAAGTCCGGCAACAAGACCTCCAAGACCACCGGGGCCGGCACCGGCGGCGGCAAGAGCGAGCAGGCCGGTATCAACGGCAGCTCGGTCGCCCTGCCCTTCGGACTGGATCCGGCCAAGACCCCCGTGCTGGGCAGCTACACCGATGGCGAGCAGCAGGTTTCGAAGCTCACCACCCAGTGGTACAACGCCGAGAAGCTGAACTCGGTGCGCGACAACCCGGCCTACCAGGTGCTGGTGGTGACCGCGGCGGGCCGCATCAAGTCCTTCGACAAGGACGGCGTCCAGACCTATGGACAGGATCTGATCGTCGAGTACGGCACCCGCGACGCCGCGGGCGAGGTCCGCGATGTCGGCCAGATCCGGCCCATCGACATCGGCCCGAACCCGTCCTGGCGCAATCTGCGCATCCCGCTGGACCAGATTCCCGCGGGCGCGAACGCGATTCGCCTGGTCCTGAACGATGCCGACATCACGCCACGCCAGTGGCTGGCGGTCACCCCGCCCCGGCTGCCCGAGCTGCGGACGCTGAATTCCCTTGTCGGCGACCAGGCCCCGGTGCTCGAGGACTGGCACGTGGGCCTCGCGTTCCCGTGCCAGCGCCCGTTCGACCACCACGACGGCGTGGCCGAGGTGCCCGAATGGCGCATCCTGCCCGACCGCGTGGGCCAGGACGCCTCCAATGCCTGGCAGGACGACATCGGCGGCGGGCCGCTCGGCTGGACCGGTCTGCTGCTGCAGTCCCAGACCCGGCCGTCGTACCTGAACCACGACTGGCGACGGGACTGGGGCGCCCTCGAGAAGTTCACCCCGTATGCCCCGAACGCGAATTCACGCCCGACCCTGGACGTGACCGTCGAGACCCGATCCGGCCTGGCCAAGGACTCGCCGATCAAAGCCAAGTGAAAGGCGACGACTGATTTCGCGAGCTTCGGGGTGACTCGTCGGGGTACGTCCAGAATCGGGTGGGCAGGCGACCGCCGGCACGCGTCAGGAACTGGCGACGGCTCTCAGCTGTGCGCCAAGTCTCGAAGCGGCGGGGAAGCTACGATCAGCAACCGTGCCAGACGCCTCCGCAGTGCTCACGAAGCCGAACCCTCCGGCGACCGACCCCGCGAACCCGCGTGATTACCGGGTAGCGAAGCTGATAGCGATCGTCGCGGGCCTGCTCGGGGCGCTGTTCGCGCTGGCGACGCCGTTCCTGCCGGTGCAGCAGACCCAGGCGGAGGTGAGCTGGCCGCAGCGCGGTTCGCTGGATCCGGTGCAGGCGGCCCTGGTGTCGCAGGTGCCGATCGACGTGAACGTCGCCATCCCCTGTTCCGCGGTCGGGCAATTGGATCCGCGCGGCGGCATCCTGCTGGCAACGGCGCCGCCGCAGGGCAAGGGCGCGGACCTGGAGGCCATGTTCGTCCGCGTCTCCGGCGACAGCGTGGACGTGCTGGACCGGAATGCCGTGGTGGCCACCGCCACCCGCGCGGAGATGAACGAGTGCTCGAAGCTCGTCATCACCTCCGACAGCAAGGAGACCTACGCCGGCTTCGAGGGCGTCACCCGCACGGTCGAGAAGACCACCCCCGACGGCGGCCGGGAACTGGTCACCGTACCGATCGAGGGCCGGCTGCTGGGCGACCTGCGGCCGCAGGTGGTGGGCGTCTTCACCGATATGAAAGGCGGCGTCCCGGAGGGCCTTTCGTTCCATATGACGGTGGACTCGCGATACTCGTCCTCGCCGACGCTGATCAAGCTGGTCGCGATCATCGCCGCCGTGCTGCTCACCCTGCTGGCCATGGGCGCGCTCGCGGTGCTGGACACCAGCGACGGCCGCGGGCACCGGCGCATCCTGCCCGCGCACTGGCTGAAGCCGACCTGGGCGGACGGCGGCATCATCGGCACCCTGCTGCTGTGGCATTTCGTGGGCGCCAACACCTCCGACGACGGCTACATCCTGACCATGGTGCGGGTCGCCCCGCACGCGGGCTACCTGGCCAACTACTTCCGCTGGTTCGGCGTGCCGGAAGCGCCGTTCGGCTGGTACTACTATGTCATCCAGGCCTTCGCCGAGGTCTCCACCGCCAGCCCGTGGGTGCGAATTCCCGCGCTGCTCTGCGGAATCCTGTGCTGGCTGGTGATCAGCCGCGAGGTGGTGCCGCGCCTGGGCAATGCGGTGGCGCGGTCCAAGGTCGCGCTGTGGACCGGCGGCCTGGTGTTCCTGGCCTTCTGGCTGCCCTACGACAACGGCCTGCGCTCGGAGCCGATCGTGGCCCTGGGCGCACTGCTGACCTGGGTCTCCATCGAGCGGGCCATCGCGACCTCGCGACTGCTGCCCGCCGCGGTCGCGGTGCTGGTGGCGGCGTTCACGCTGGCGGCGGCGCCGACCGGTCTGATGTGTGTGGCGGCTCTGCTCGCGGGCATCCGGCCGCTGGTCGCCATCGTGGTGCGGCGGCGCAAGCAGTTCGGTGACGTGGCGCTGCTGGCCCCCATCGCGGCCGCCGGAACCCTGGTGCTGGTGGCGGTTTTCGCCGATCAGACCTTCGCCGGGATCATGGAGGCCAACCGGGTGCGGCAGGTGACCGGGCCGAACCTGGCCTGGTACAAGGACTATCTGCGCTACTACTACCTGTTCGTCGAGACGGTGGACGGCTCGCTGGCCCGCCGCTTCGCGTTCCTGCTCATGATCCTGTGCCTGATGACCACCATGCTGGTGCTGCTGCGCCGGCGACAGGTGCCGGGCATCGCGAGCGCGCCGACCTGGCGCCTCATGGGCGTGGTCTTCGGAACCATCTTCTTCATGATGTTCAACCCGACCAAGTGGACCCACCACTTCGGTTCGTACGCGGGCATCGCGGGCTCGCTGGCCGCGGTGACCGCCGTCGCGGTGTCCGCCACCGCGCTGCGGTCCCGCAAGAACCGCTCGGTCTTCCTGGCCGGGCTGCTGTTCACCCTCGCCGTCGCCTTCTCCGGCATCAACGGCTACTGGTACGTCTCCAGCTACGGCGTGCCGTGGTACGACAAGACCGTCTCCCTGCACGGCTTCCAGTCCAACACCCTGATGCTCATGCTGTTCGGGCTGGCGCTGGCGGTGGTGGCCTGGCAGTCGCTGCGCGAGGGCTACGCCAAGCCGATGGAGAACGGGAAGACCCGGCGCGGCAAGCGGATCCGCCGGTTCGCCGCGATTCCGCTCACCGTGGTCGCCGCGCTCATGGTGATCTTCGAGGTGGTGTCGCTGCTCAAGGGCGCGGTGCAGCAGTACCCGGCCTATTCGCTGGCCCGCTCGAACATCGACGCGGTCAGCGGCAAGACCTGCGGCCTGGCCAATGACGTGCTGGTCGAGGGCAATGTCAACAGCGGCAACCTGACCCCGATCATCGACCCCGCCCACCCGCCGCTGAATGGCGACCCGCTGGCCGGGGAGAACCCGGTCGGCTTCTCCCCCAACGGGGTCGCCGCCAAGCTCGACGCGGACGCCGTCGAGGTGAAGCCGGGTACCGGCAACACCTCCACCCAGACCGTCGGCCCGGCCTTCGAGGAGGGCCAGAACGCGGGCACCGGCGGCGGCAAGGGCGCGCAGGGCGTCAACGGGTCGACCGTGGCGCTGCCGTTCGGCCTGGACCCGGCCACCACCCCGGTGATGGGCAGCTACCAGGACGGCGTGCAGCAGCCCGCCTCGCTCACCTCGAGCTGGTACCAGCTGCCGCAGCGTTCGGACGACTCCCCGCTGATCGTCATCTCGGCGGCCGGGCGCGCGATGTCGTTCGACGACACCGGCAATATGACCTACGGCCAGGACATCTTCCTGGAGTACGCGCACCGGAATCCGGACGGCAGCCTCGGCGAGATCCGGGCCTACCGGCCGCTGGACATCGGCCCCGCGCCGTCCTGGCGGAACCTGCGCATCCCGTTCTCGGCGCTGTCCGACGACGCCAATGTGGTGCGCATCCGGGCCAACGACCCGATCCTGATCGGTGACCAGTGGCTGGCGTTCACGCCGCCGCGGGTGCCGAAGCTGGTGTCGCTCGACAGCTACCTGGGCCGGACGCAGCCGATCCTGCTGGACTGGGCGGTGGGCCTGCAGTTCCCGTGCCAGCACCCGTTCGACCACCACAACGGTGTGGTCGACGCGGCTCCCGGGTACCGCATCCTGCCCGATCGCCCGCTGGCGATCAGTTCCACCAACACCTGGCAGGCGCAGGAATTCGGTGGCCCGCTGGGCTGGGCGCAGATGCTGGCGTCGTCGAAGACGGTCCCGACGTATCTGAAGGACAACTACGACCGCGACTGGGGTTCGCTGGAGCAGTACGTGCCGTACTACTCGAACCCAGCCGATCCGGGCAAGGGTGACTTCCCCAAGCCGGCGCAGATCGACACCCACGTGGTGAACCGCTCCGGGTTCTGGTCACCGGGCAAGATGCGGGTCTTCTGACCCGAGGCGTCAGGCATTCGGTGGC
>NZ_JBHWHH010000122.1:15527-22899 GCF_042732555.1 Nocardia sp. NPDC059764 | reverse complement strand
GCCCCGCCCTACGGCTCGAACAAGTCCATCTGCGGTTCGTGCCGACGTACCTCGATGGAACCGAAGACCAGGTCCGGGGGCGGGACCAAGCCCAGATGTTCCCAGGCCGCAGCGGTGGCGATGCGCCCGCGCGGGGTGCGGGCCACCAAACCCGCTCGCACCAGGAACGGTTCGCAGACTTCCTCGACCGTGGTCGCTTCCTCACCGACGGCGACAGCGAGGGTGGACACGCCCACCGGGCCGCCGTTGAAACTGCGGATCAGCGCGCTCAGGACCGCGCGGTCGAGGCGGTCCAGGCCGAGGGAGTCGACGTCGTACACCGACAGTGCGGCATGGGCGATTTCGGGAGTGACGAGACCGTCGGCCTTGACCTCCGCGTAGTCGCGCACGCGGCGCAGCAGGCGGTTCGCGATACGCGGCGTGCCACGGGAACGCCCGGCGATCTCGGCGGCCGCGTCGGACTCCAGTCGAACGCCCAGGATTCGGGCCGAGCGTTCCAGGATCTGCTGCAGTTCGAGCGGCTCGTAGAAGTCCATGTGGCCGGTGAAGCCGAACCGGTCGCGCAGCGGGCCGGTCAGCGCGCCCGAGCGGGTGGTCGCGCCGACCAGGGTGAACGGGGCGATGTCGAGGGGAATCGAAGTGGCGCCGGGGCCTTTGCCGACCACCACGTCGACCCGGAAGTCCTCCATCGCGAGGTACAGCATTTCCTCGGCGGGGCGGGCCATGCGGTGGATCTCGTCGATGAACAGGACGTCGCCCTCGACCAGGTTGCTGAGCATGGCGGCCAGGTCGCCGGCGCGTTCCAGGGCGGGGCCGGAGGTGAGGCGCAGCGCGGTGCCGAGTTCACCGGCGATGATCATGGCCATACTCGTCTTGCCCAGACCCGGTGGGCCCGACAGCAATACGTGGTCGGGGGTGCCGCCGCGCAGTTTCGCGCCGCGCAGCACCAGGGTCAGCTGTTCGCGCACCCGCGGCTGGCCGATGAAGTCGTCGAGCGACTTCGGGCGCAGGCTGGCCTCGATCTCACCGTCGGACTGCAGATAGCTCGCGGTGACGCTGGATTCGTCCGCGTCGAAATCCGTGTCGTCGAAGTCGTCGAAATCCTCTGCCATGACCGGTTATCGATTCTTGCCGAGCAGGCCCAGCGCCGTGCGCAACGCCTGGGAGGTGCCGATGCCGGGTTCGTCGGCGAGCACCGCGTCGACCGCGCCCTCGGCCTGCCGGGCCGGGAAGCCGAGCCCGATGAGCGCGTCCACCACCTGCTCGCGCACCGGCGTGACCATGGGCGCGGGACCCGATCCGGGCGGACCGGACTGCACCGGAACCAGATTCACCTTGTCGCGCAGCTCCACCACCATGCGCTCGGCGCCGCGCTTGCCGACCCCGGGCACCCGGGTCAGCGCGGTCACGTTCGATTCCGCGAGCGCCTTGCGCAGCGCCTCGGGCTCCAGCACCGCGAGTACCGCCATGGCCAGCTTCGGGCCGACGCCGGACACGGTCTGCAACAGCCCGAACAACTCTCGCGCCTCGGTGTCGGCGAAGCCGAACAGGGTCATGGAGTCCTCGCGCACGATCATGGTCGTGTAGAGGCGGGAATCCTCGCCGCGGGTCAATCCGGCCAGGGTCGCCGGGGTGGCGTTGAGCCGGTAGCCGACTCCCGCCGCCTCGATCACCACATGGTCGAGCCCGATCTCGAGCACCTCGCCGCGTACCGACGCGATCACCGCGTTACCGCCTTCCGATTCGGAGATTCACCACGCTGGGAACCAGCACTGCGCTGGCCGTCTCCGCTTCGCGGAGGGCGGCCGTTACCGCGTTGCTGGGCAAGCCTTTCCTCGTACAGCCGTCGCTGTTTCTCGGCCATCGCCTCCGCCTTGGCCATGCGGTCCAGCATGGGCGCACGCCAGCAATGGCAGATGGCCAGGGCGAGCGCGTCGGCGGCGTCGGCGGGTTTCGGTGCGACGGACAGCCCGAGGATACGGGTCACCATCGCGGTCACTTGCGCCTTGTCCGCCGAACCGTTGCCGGTGACCGCCGCCTTCACCTGCGACGGGGTGTGGAAGTGCACCGGGATGCCGCGGCGCGCGGCCGCGAGGGCGATCACGCCGCCCGCCTGCGCGGTGGCCATGGCGGTGCGGACATTGTTCTGGGAGAAGACCCGTTCGATGGCGACGACTTCGGGCCGGTGATTGTCCATCCAGGCCTCGGCGGCGTCGGATACCTGCAGAAGCCGTTGCGCCAGATCCATTTCCGGCGGGGTGCGCACCACGCCGACCTCCAGCATGGACACCTGCCGGCCGAGAGTGCCGACCACCATGGACAGACCGCACCGGGTGAGCCCGGGGTCGACGCCCATCACCCGCACCGAAACCCCTCTCACCGTGAACGAACAACTGTTCGAGAGTCTAACGGACCCCCGCCGCGACATTGTCCATCGACACGGCCGGTCGGGGGCCGGATCCAGCACTCGCACCCGGAGACGCGACGCGGGCCGCCTCCCGGGAAGGGAAGCGGCCCGCGTCGTGAAAGCTGACGTCAGGCGTCGAGCTCGGCCAGCACCTCGTCGCTGATGTCGACATTGGTGTAGACGTTCTGGACGTCGTCGCTGTCCTCGAGCGCGTCGACCAGCTTGAACACCTTGCGGGCCAGGTCCACGTCCGCCGGAACGGTGACCGACGGCTGGAAACCGGACTCCGCGGAGGTGTAGTCGATGCCGGCCTTCTGCAGCGCGCTGCGCACCGCGATCATGTCACTGGGCTCGGAGATCACCTCGAACTCGTCGCCCAGGTCGTTGATCTCCTCGGCGCCCGCGTCGAGCACCACGTCGAGGATGTCGTCCTCGGACTGCCCGGCCTTGTCCAGCACCACGACGCCCTTGCGGGAGAACAGGTACGACACCGAACCGACGTCGGCCATATTGCCGCCGTTGCGGGTGACGGCCAGACGCACCTCGCCGGCCGCACGGTTGCGGTTGTCGGTGAGGCATTCGATCAGCAGAGCGACACCACTGGGGCCGTAGCCCTCGTACATGATGGTCTGCCAGTCCGCGCCGCCCGCCTCTTCACCGCCGCCGCGCTTGCGCGCGCGCTCGATGTTGTCGTTGGGCACCGACGACTTCTTCGCCTTCTGGATGGCGTCGTACAGCGTCGGGTTGCCGTCCGGGTCACTACCACCGGTGCGGGCCGCCACCTCGATGTTCTTGATCAACTTGGCGAAGAGCTTGCCGCGCTTCGCGTCGATCCCGGCCTTCTTGTGCTTGGTGGTGGCCCATTTGGAGTGGCCGCTCATTCCCTACTTCCTCGTTTCAGGGGGCTGAATGGTTTCCGACATTCGAGCGTACGTCAGACCCCGGCGCGCGGACGCACCGCGGTGTCGACGAACAGCTTGTGGACCCGCAGATCGCCGGTTACCTCCGGATGGAAGGACGTGGCGATGACATTGCCCTGCCGCACCGCCACGATCCGGCCGGCGGCCGGACCCGACGGCACCCGGGCCAGCACCTCGACGCCGTCACCGGCCCGCTCCACCCACGGCGCGCGGATGAACACCGCCCGCACCGGGCCGTCGGTGAGGCCCGCGAAGTCCAGATCGGTCTCGAAGGAGTCGACCTGACGGCCGAAGGCATTGCGGCGCACCGTCATATCGATGCCGTGCAGGGCCTGCATGTCCGGGCGGGTGTCGAGCACCTCCGAGGCCAGCAGGATCATGCCAGCGCAGGACCCGTAGGCCGGCAGGCCGTCGCGCAGCCGCTGCCGCAGCGGTTCCAGCAGCTCGAAGACTTCCAGCAGTTTGCTGATGGTGGTGGATTCGCCACCGGGGATGACCAGACCGTCGACGGCGGCGAGCTCGGATTCCCGGCGCACCGGGACCGCCTCCGCACCACAGGCCTCGAGAGCGTGCAGGTGTTCGCGCACATCGCCCTGCAGGGCCAGCACACCAATCGTCGGTTTCACGCCGTCGAGCATACGTTTGCCGGGGTATGTGGCCCTGCTCACCCAGGGCGTCAGGGATTCGTCAGGACGAGTGTCCACTTGGGCTTTCGGGTGAACACTCGCGGATGTGACCGATGTGCTTCCGCAAACCTCGCCCGGACCGCGCGGCGGAGTCGACGCTCCGCCGCCGCGATCCGGGCGCACCCGGCACGGGCTGACCGTCGCCACCGGACTTGCCGGGCTGTCGCTCGACGCCATGGCCTCGGTCGCCTACGGACCCGAGGCGATCGTGCTGGTGCTGGCCGCGGCGGGCGCGGCCGGACTCGGCTTCACGCTGCCGGTGACGCTGGCCATCGTGGTGCTGCTGGCCGTGCTGATCGCGTCCTACCGGCAGGTCATCGCGGCCTTCCCGAACGGCGGCGGCGCGTACGCGGTGGCCAAGGCGCGGCTCGGAAGGCGGACCAGTCTGGTGGCCGCGGCGTCACTGATCGTGGACTACGTCCTCAATGTCGCGGTCTCCATCGCGGCGGGCGTGGCGGCGCTGACCTCCGCGTTCCCACAGCTGCTCCCCTACACGGTGTGGATCTGCCTGGCCGTGCTGGCCGCCATCACCGTGCTCAATCTGTACGGCATCCGCGAGAGCGCCCGCGTGTTCATGGCCCCGACCGTCGTGTTCGTGCTGGGCATCTTCACCGTCATCATCGCCGGGCTGCTGCGGTCGGAACCGGCGACCGTGACCACCGGGGCGGCCGTCGCCGAGAACGCGCGCACCATCGGAATCCTGTTGCTGCTCAAGGCCTTCTCCAGCGGATGCGCGGCGCTGACCGGTGTCGAGGCGATCGCCAACGCGGTGCCCAGCTTCGCGGCACCGAAGGTCAAGCGGGCGCAGCGGGCCGAGGTCGCGCTGGGCGCGCTGCTCGGCATCATGCTGATCGGCCTGGCCACGCTGATCGGGAAGTTCGCCATTCACCCGGTCGAGGGCGAAACGGTGCTGTCGCAGCTGACCGAGGCCGCGCTCGGCCACGGCGTCGCCTACTACATCGTCCAGTTCGCGACCGTCGTCCTGCTGGCCCTCGCGGCCAATACCTCCTACGGCGGCCTGCCCACGCTGACCAAGATCCTGGCCGACGACAACTGCCTGCCACACCGGTTCGCGGTGCGTTCGCAGCGGCAGGTGTACCGCTTCGGCGTCCTGGCGCTGGGCGTCTCGTCGGCGGTGCTGCTGACCGCGTCCGGCGGCGATATGAACGCCCTGGTGCCGCTGTTCGCGATCGGCGTGTTCGTGGGCTTCACCATCGCCCAGGTCGGCATGGTCCGGCACTGGCTGGGCGTGCGCACCGCGGGCTGGCGGTGGCGGGCGGCGCTCAACGGGTTCGGCGCGATCCTCACCTTCGTGGCGCTGATCGTCACCACCGCAATGAAATTCACCGAGGGCGCGTGGCTGATCGTGGTGGTACTGCCGATGCTGGTGGCCGCCATGGAACGGATTCGCACCATCTACGCGCGCATCGACGGCTGCCGGGGCGTGGGCTGCGTGCCCGCCGAGCCGAAGGCCACCGAGACCGCGATCGTGGTGCCGGTGTCGGAGGTGTCGGAGCTCAGCCGTGAGGCGCTCTCGGCGGCGATGTCGCTGGGCCGGGACGTGACCGCGGTGCACGTGTGCCTGCCGGGCGAGAACATCACCGTCTTCACCAAGGAATGGGAGACCTGGCATCCGGACGTGCGCCTGGTGCTGCTCGAGGACGGCGATGCGACCGTCGGCGGCCCGGTGGCGCGCTATGTCGCCGACCATTTCGCCGGACGCCGCAAGGTGGTGGTGATCGCCGAGATCGAGCCGCCCGCCGGGTGGAATCACGTGCTGCCCAGCCATCGCAGCGACGAGCTGGAACGGGTGCTGCGCAAGATGACCGACACCGTGGTGTGTCACCTGCGGGTGCAGACCGCCTGACCCCGAAACAGCGAGCGCGCCGCCGGATTGCACCCGAGGCGCGCTCGATTCGTCTGTCGCTCAGGCGGTTCCGGGCGGGTACGACTGCGCCTGCGGATCCTTCAGGGTGCGGGTCAGCCCCTCCTGCATGACGACCGCCACCAGTTCCCCGGCCTGGTTCCAGATCCGGCCGCCGGTCAGCGCCCGGCCCGCGCCCGCCGACGGCGACTGCTGGTCGTAGAGCAGCCAGTCGTCGGCGCGGAACGGGCGCAGGAACCACATGGCGTGGTCGAGCGAGGCGTTCTGGGTGGGCTCGTCGGGGTGGATGACCTTCGAGGAGCCGAGCAGGGTCATATCGCTCATATAGGCGAGCGTGCACACGTGGAACAGCGGGTCGTCGGGCAGCGCGTGCCGGTAGCGGAACCACACCTGCTGCTGGGCGGCCAGGCCGCCGCGGCGGTCCACCTCGTCCTGCGGGATGGTGCGGATGTCCCAGTGCTCCCATTCGCGCATGGCCCACAGCCGTTCCGGGCTCATGGACTCCTTGGCGTCGGGCAGGTCCGACGGCGGCGGCACGGTCGGCATCTCGTCCTGATGCTCCGGGCCCTCGTCGCCCACATGGAACGACGCCGACATGGTGAAGATGGCCTCGCCGTTCTGCACCCCGGTCACCCGGCGGGTGCAGAAGGAGCGGCCCTCACGGATGCGTTCCACCATGTAGACGGTGGGTTGCTCCGGGTTGCCTGGCCGCAGGAAGTACCCGTGCAGCGAATGCACCTGATAGTGCGGATCCACCGTGCGCACGGCCGCCACCAGCGCCTGTCCGGCCACCTGCCCGCCGAAAGTGCGAGGCAGCTGCGTCTTGGTGGACGCGCCGCGGAAGATGTCGCGTTCGAGTTGCTCGATTTCGAGCGCCTCTTCGATCGTCGCCATGCACCCGTCCCTTCGCGTTTGTCCCGCTCAGGCTAACAACCGCAATAATCTATTGAATCATCAACGAACGTTTCTGATACGATAGATCCGTGTCGTGGAAGTTGCGTGCGCTCCTCGCCGCCAGTTGCGTTGCCGCCCTGGCGTTGTCGGTCGGCGGATTGGTGATCGCGCGCGAGAACACCCTGGTCCTGCTGCGCGAGGGCGCGAGCTACGAGCGCTACCGCGCGACCACCACGGATTCCGAACCCATGTCACCGGACCGATGGCGGTTCGTCGGCCGGAACTATCTCTCCGACATCACCGAAACCCTTCCGCGACTGCGGGTTCCGATCCTGCTCATGCTCGGGGAACGCGATCTCCATGTGGATGTCGCCGAGACCGCGCGCGTCCACCGCGACCAGGCGCCCGCGGGCCTGCTCACGATCCGAACCTTCCCCGACGTCTCCCACAACATCGTGAAATTCGCCCTGGATCGGCCCGGCAGCACGCGCGCCTACCTGACCGCGGTGTTCGCACCCGATCCCTCTATGCCCCCGGCTATCTCGACGCGCTGCGCCAGTACGCCGGCCATGCCCCGAAC
>NZ_JBHWHH010000122.1:0-15517 GCF_042732555.1 Nocardia sp. NPDC059764 | reverse complement strand
GAACCATTGAGTTCCGAACAAGGAGTACGTCATGAAGGTCCTCGCCCTGGGTGCGGCGGGCGCGATGGGCGCGGCCGCCGTCGAGACCGCCGCCCGGATGCTCGGCGTGGAACGGCTGGTGATCGCCGACCGCGACGGTGACGCCGCCACCCGTGCCGCCGGGCGGCTCGCGGACGCGCCCGTACCTGTCTCGGCGCTGGCTCTCGATATCACCGACGAACCCGCCTTGCACCGAGCGCTCACCGAGTCGGATCTGGTGTTGAACACCGTGGGCCCCTATTACCGCTTCGGTCCGGCTGTCCTGCGGGCCGCGATCGACACCGGCACTCACTATCTCGATATCTGTGACGACTGGGAACCGACGGTCGACATGCTCGACCTCGATTCGCACGCCCGCGCGGCCGGGGTGTGCGCGGTGGTGGGGATGGGCGCCAGCCCGGGCATCAGCAATCTGCTCGCGACGCTGGCGGCGGCCGAACTGGACACCGTGTTCGACGCGTATACCGCATGGCCCGTGGATGTTCCGGACTCGGGACCCGACGACGGACTGCTCGCCGACGGCCATCCGACCGCGGCGGCCGTGCACTGGATGCAGCAGGCCAGCGGCAGCATCACGGCCGTGACGGCGGGCCGGTTGCTCGCGCAGCGGCCCCTGCGCCCGGTCGAGCTCACCCTGCCCGGTGGGCGGCACGGCACCGCGTACACGGTGGGCCATCCCGAGCCGATCACCTTGCACCGCAGCCTGAAACCTGTCGGCGACGCCGCCAATCTCATGGTCGTGACACCGTGGACCCTCGCCTACCTCGACACGCTGCGCCGCGACCTGGACGCGGGCCTGCTCACCAATGAGGGTGCCGCGCGGGAGCTCGCCCGGCCCACCCTGCGGCGGCTGACCCGCTCGGCCCCGACCGCGCTGCTGACGAAAGGGCCGGGCACCCTGCCGCCCTTCTTCGCCGCGCTCACCGGGAAACGCGCCGGACGCGAACACCGGGTCCTCGCGCACCTGGACCCGAGGTGGGCGGGCGGCGTCGATAAGCTGTTCGGCGATATGGCACAGGCGACCGGGATCCCGTTGGCGCTGGGCATGTCCCAGGTCATCGACGGCACCGCCCGGCGACCGGGCGTGCATCCGCCCGAAACCGTCATCGACGCCCGCCGGTTCTTCACCGACCTGGGCCGGGCGTTCGGCGGCGGGTCGCCGGTGCTCGTCGAATCCGAACCGGTCGCGACACCCACCCCGAGGAGCGCCTAGTGGACGGCCCGATCCCGGCGACGGAGATTCCGACTCGCACCCTCGTGGAGAGCATGATCCGCGAGGACGCCACGATCGACGCCGGCGAACTCTACGATGTCGCGGCCGTGCTCGGCATGAGCGACCAGCAGGTGCGGCTGTGCATCAAACGCCTGGTCGCCGAGGGCCGCTTCACCCATGAGGGCCGCGGCCGCAGAGCCACCCTGCACGCCACCGCCGAGACCCGCGCCGCCCTCGAACCCGGCTCGGAATTCCTGCGCTTCGCCTACGCCCAGGACCGCGGACAGGTCGGCTGGGACGGCGTCTGGCACCTGGCCGCCTTCGCCGTCCCGGAGTCCGACCGGCAGGCCCGCGACGCCATCCGCGAGGCCCTGGTGTACCACGGCGGCGCACCCATCCAGGGCGGGCTGTACGTCACGCCCCACCCCTGGGAGGACCGAATCACCCGGGTCGCGACCACACTCGGCATCGGCGACCGGCTCACCACGCTCACCACCACCGATCTGTCCTTCGGCGGCATCACCGACGCCCCCGAGTTGGCGGCGCGGCTGTGGCCGCTGGACCGCATCGCCGCCGGGCACGAACGACTCCTGTCCTTCGCCGAACAGACGTTGACCGCCCTGCGCACCGCGACACCGACCGAACAACTCACCCTCGCGGTCGCGCTGGCAGTCGAATTCGACCTCGCCGTCGACCCCGACCCCCTGCTTCCCCCGGAACTGCTGCCCCCGAACTGGATCGGCGCCCGCGCCCGCGCCGCCGTCGCCGACTGCTGGCGCGAACTCGACGCCGCTCCTCTACCGCCGATCCGGCTCTTCCGCTGGTACACCGAGGCGGTCGCCGAGATCACCGGCGCATAGCGAAGGATCAGCTGCCCGGAGACCACAGCCCCGCCACCGCACGGCGCGCGGCCTCCAGCAAGATGGATGCGTGCCCGATTTCACCGCACTCACACCTGATGCGCTGCTGGCGCTGATCGCCGACCGGGCCGGGACGCTGCCGGGCAATGTGGTCGTGGCGGTGGACGGTGCGGATGCCGCCGAGCCGCTGACGGTGGCGACCGGTGTCGCCGACGCGCTGCGGACCCGGGGCCGGCCGGCCGAGGTGATCTCGCTGCACGATTTCGTACGACCGGCGTCGGTGCGACTGGAGTACGACCGGGACAGCGAATTCACCTATCGAACAGGCTGGTTCGACTACGCCGCCGTGAATCGCGAAGTCGTGAAATCGCTTCGCGACAGCGGGCGATACCTGCCCGCCTTGTGGAATGAGCGCACCGACCGGTCGGCCCGTGCCCGAATTCGGGACGCCGCCGACTCGACGGTCTTGTTCGTCGCCGGTCCCATGCTGCTGGGCCGGGGCCTGGACTTCGATCTGACTGTCGCCCTGCGCATGTCCGAGGGGGCGTTGCGGCGGCGAACCGATCCGGAGCAAGGGTTCACCGTGGACGGGCTGCTGGAATTCCAGCGCGAGCACCCCGAACGAGCCGACATTCTCGTCGCCTGGGACCACTCGGACCGCCCGGCCGTCCAGGCCGGGTGAGCCGAGGCCTGACCGAAGAGCCTTACGCCGCCCCGGTTTCGAGCAGCGTCTTGGCGCGGTCCAAGCCCGAGACCTCCGCGGTCATGGTCTTCTGGACCGGCCCGCTCAGGAGCAGCTTCTTCAAACCGGACAATTGCGCCGACAGTGAGAACGTCACTTCGGTGGTCGCTTCTCCGACCGGTACGAATGTGTAGGCGACGGTCGGCCGCAGCGGTCCGGCGATGCCGTGCAGCACCACCGTCCGGTTCGGCAGGAACTCGGTGATCTCGACATCGGCGGAGATACCGCGCCCGGCCGGCCCGGAGATCGTCTGGCGATAGACGGTGCCCACGGCCGGCTCGCCTTCGGCGGTGATCTCCTTGACGCCACCGCGCCACCGCGCGCTGTTGGTGGCATCGGCGAAGAACGCGAAGACCTGGTCGATCGGGCGGGCGATGGTCACCGTGCGGGTCGCGGCGAGCATGACGGTCCTTTCCCCGGGATGTGCGGAGCGATGCAGGCGTTCATGACATCAGCATCCGGACCGTCAGGCCACGACCGTCGCGGTGTGTCTCACCACTGCCGATGGCGGGCATCGAAGGTGTCGGTGGGGAACTCGTCGGCCATGGGCGGGCTCCCGGCGCGGCGCGCGGGCCAGAACCGGCTGGCGTACTGCCCGCGGATGCGGCTCAGGTCCGGCTCGTCGATCTCGGTGATACCGACCTGGAACAGCAGGATCATGGTCGCCATGCTGACCGCGATGATCAACGGCGTCAGCAGCTGCGCGGGCTGCGCCCCCGACGGCGCGTGCATGTGCGCCGCCACGTGCGCGTGCATGGAGAACATCCCCGTGTAGTGCATGCCGCACACCGCGACACCCATGATGAGCGCGGCACTGACCGTGGAGAGGATGCCGCTCACGTGCAGCGTGAACCAGAGCGCCGCGATGGACGCGACCACCGCGATCACGATGGACAACAACACCACCCACGGGTCGTACGCCACCATCGCATCGGTCTTCATCGCGTACATCCCCGAATAGTGCATCGCCCCCACCCCGAGCCCCGTGATGGTCCCGCCGGTGATCAACGCGAACGCCTCCCCGTGCTGATGCACCACGATGTACAGCCCCAGCCACACCACCCCCATCGCGATGGCGGCACTGAGCAAGGTGATCGGCACGTTGTACCGAATAGTGCTGTCCTGCACCGAGAACCCGAGCATCGCGATGAAATGCATGACCCAGATCCCGGTCCCCCCGAGCGCGATCGCCCCGGTGATGATCCACCCGCCGTGCCCCTGCTGATTCCGCGCCCGCACCATGCACCGCAGTGCCAGCAACGAGCCGGTGACGGACATGGCATAGGCCAGAACGGGTGTCAGCCAGCCAGAGGTGAAATGGTCGATCGCCAGCATGCGGGCTCCTTGCCAGAAACACGATATTTGACTGTTCACCGGTGACTCAGCCGAACACTAGCCACGAAACACCAGGTAGTAAATTTGCCGAACCCCACTGCCCGAAAAGCGATCACAGTTTGCTGGACGGTATGCACGCAGGTAGCCACCGGTATGGGCGATTCCCCGCCCGACCGCGCGCCACGTCTGCCGCCCTTGACAGCTAGCACCCACCCCGCAAACTCAATAGGGCCGAAAGTCCCTCGCGCACAATGAAAAACCGCCGGGTGGTCACGAGGACCACCCGGCGGTGTGAATCAGGCTGCGGCCGAATCGATTACCGGCCGCGCTCGGCGAGGATCACCAGCCGCGCTCGGCGAGGCGGTGGGGCTGCGGGATCTCCTCGACATTGATGCCGACCATGGCCTCGCCCAGGCCGCGGGAGACCTTGGCCAGGACGTCGGGGTCATCGTGGAAGGTGGTGGCCTTGACGATGGCGGCGGCGCGCTCGGCCGGGTTGCCGGACTTGAAGATGCCGGAGCCGACGAAGACGCCCTCGGCGCCGAGCTGCATCATCATGGCGGCGTCGGCGGGGGTGGCGATGCCACCGGCGGTGAACATCACGACGGGCAGCTTGCCGGTCTCGGCGACCTCGCACACCAGCTCGTAGGGGGCCTGCAGTTCCTTGGCGGCCACGTACAGCTCGTCCTTGGACAGCGAGGTCAGGCGGCGGATCTCGGCGCGGATGGTGCGCATGTGGGTGGTGGCGTTGGAGACGTCGCCGGTGCCCGCCTCACCCTTGGAACGGATCATGGCCGCGCCCTCGGTGATACGGCGCAGCGCCTCGCCCAGGTTGGTGGCGCCACACACGAACGGGACGGTGAAGGCGAACTTGTCGATGTGGTTGGCGTAGTCCGCGGGGGTCAGCACCTCGGACTCGTCGATGTAGTCGACGCCGAGCGACTGCAGGATCTGCGCCTCGACGAAGTGGCCGATCCGGGCCTTGGCCATGACCGGGATGGAGACGGCGTTGATGATGCCGTCGATCATGTCCGGATCCGACATGCGGGACACGCCACCCTGAGCGCGGATGTCGGCCGGGACCCGCTCGAGCGCCATGACGGCGACCGCGCCGGCGTCCTCGGCGATCTTGGCCTGCTCCGGGGTGACGACATCCATGATCACACCGCCCTTCAGCATCTCGGCCATGCCGCGCTTGACGCGGGCGGTACCGATCGTGGGGGTGGTGTCAGGCGAGGTCACGGCAAACTCCTGGGTCATGTGGGCCAATCGGATCGTTTGAATTCGAACATCGGCTCGGAATCGAACACCACGATTCTAGGCTGCGGGTTCAGGCCACTTCATAGCCAGTCCGACACGACTGGACTGCCTACCTGCGCCGGAATGACGGGCGTCACAATTCCAGGGCTACCGCGCCGCAAATACTCGTTTGCCCGAACACGTCCCGCCCGCCAGGATCGAGGACGATGACAAGTGAATTGCACGAGGTCCGCGCGCTGCTCGCCGCGGATGATGTGAGCGGCGCGGCACGCACGCTGCGCCGGATCGCCGACACCCTTCCCGTCCATGAAATGGCCTCGATCACAGCCGAATTGGCGGACCGAGCCGACCTGGACAAGCTCGCGGAGGCGGCACGGGCCGCCGCGGGAGCGCCGGACAACCCCGATGCCTGGACCGTCTTCGGCTACGAGTGCATCGAATACGGCGTGCCGTTCGCGGCGATCCCGGCCTTGCGGGAGGCCCTGCGCGCCGGCACCACCAAACCCAATCTGGCCCTCTCGGAACTGGTCTACGCGTTCGAGGACGAGCACCGCCACGCCGAGGCGGTCGCGGCGCTGCTCGCGCACGAATCGATCCTGCGCCCCTACCCCGAGCGGTATCTGCTGACGTACGACTCGATCCTGGCGGGCGATCTGGACCGGGCCCGCACCGAGTTCGCGCGACTGCCCGTACCCGAGGACGAGGACTGGCTGCCCGCCCGCGACCGCGTGCACCGGATGCTGCTCCGCGCGGACCGGGTTGCCCCGGTCAGCACACTGGACGGCGCCGACCTGCGCGGCTGGCATTACACGCTCACCGGCGGCTATCTGGCGACCCTGTCGCCGTGGGGCTTCGACGCCGGGATGACCGGCCGCTGGGCGTACCTGGGTGACCGGCTCGCACTGTGCCGCCACACCCTCGACCGGCTCGCTGTGATCCTGCGCTCCGTCGGGCTCACGCCGTCCTCGGTGTCATTGCTGCCGGGCCGGTCCGACCGGGTCATCGGCCTGGCCGCGGCGGAACTGCTCGGTCTGCCGGTAGTCGAGTTCGCGCCGGACCGGACGGACACGCTCGTCGTGGCCTACTCCCTCACCGACCTGGACCCCGACCTGAGCCGAGCTCTCACCACCCGCGTGTCCGGGCAGATTCTGTTCGAGCACGCCACCTATTGGGTCCGGCCGTCGGCGGTGGCCGCCGACATCAGCGGCCTGCTGTGCCAGATAGTGGTGGAACCATGGGGGCCGCACACCCGCATGGGAGACAACGGCCCGGAATCGGTGCCCGCCGATGCCCGCCCGGAGTCCGAGATCGCGCGCGAGATCGTGAAGGCCGACGGCACCCCGGACTCGGGTGACGACCGCACTCCGCCCGACCCCGACCAGGTCCTGACCGATTTCGTCGCCGCGACCCGGGACACCTGGCTGCTGGGCTCCCGGACCCCGGTGAATTCACCGGGCCCGGTGCGCAGTTCGTTCTTCGGCTGAGCGCTCGAGATCGGTGAGCGCTCAGCCCAGCTGATAGAAGTAGCGGCTGGTGGGGACGAGGTCCAGGTTCAGGTGTGCCCCGAACCGGACCACGCTCTCCATCATGGCCGTGACCCGGCGCTGCAGTTCGGCGTCGTCGCCGCCGCTGCCGTAGAAGGCGTGCGCGCTGGTCATGGCGGCCATCGGGAACAGTTCCTCGACGAGCGCGTCGACCTGCTTGCCCTCGGTGAGGGCCTGGGCGACGGTGTTCTGCACGTAGCCGAAGGTGTCCTGGGTCTCGATGGCCACCGGGGTGTGCAGGACGTGCCAGTTGTGCAGCCACTCCTCGCGGGTGAGGTTCTCGGGGATGCGCAGGATGGCGATATTGGCCAGGGCGTCGGTGCGCTCGCCGTCGGCGACCTCGGGCGGTTCGATCGGGCGGCGCTCGTGCACGACCCACCCGTTGACGTCGTCGGCCACCGCCCGCAGCGCGGCGGTCACGGCCTCGTGGTCACCCTCGGTCCACACGCTGACGATGGCGTCGATCGGCGCGCCATAGGTGGTGTGCCGCACCTGGGCGGCCTCCACGTCGGCGTCCCGGACGTTCACCTGCAAGGCGCTGACGCCCAGCCCGGCCAGCTCCTTGCGCAGCTGCTCGCCGCGCAGCCGCTCCCCCAGATCCGCACCCCACAACGCGTACATCAACTTCATGCCGTAAGTCCTTGCCACAGATCACCATTGATCGGCCCACCGTAACCGCGGATCGGCTCCGGCGGACGGGGTTCGCGCCCGCGGTCCCACCCAGCGGACGCGCCCGGGGTCAGCGGATGGAACGGACTTCGGGATCGGTGTCGGAGTCGGCGGCGGTGATCGCCTCGGCGAGCAGGTGATCGAGGTGGTACGGGTACACCGTTTCGCCCGAGTGGTCGAGGTGGGCGATATCGGTGGGGGTGCACCACTTGTTGCCGGTGATGGAGCGGCGTTCGATGAAGTTCAGGTTGGTGGGGACCGGGTCGAAACTCTTGGCGCGCAGCGCGAAGAAGAGTTCCTCGGAGCGGATCAGCTCACCGTTGAACGGGAACACCGCGACACGCCGCCACAGCGGACCGCGCAGCGCCGACGAGTCGGCGGCGTGACCGGTCTCCTCGTAGAGTTCGCGGATCGCGGCCTCGCGCAACGTCTCCCCCGGATCGACGCCGCCGCCGATGGTGAACCAGAACGGCACATCCGGAACCTTCGGGTCGACGCCCTGCAACAGCAGCACCCGATCCTGCTCGTCGATCAGCACCACACGGGCCGAGGTCCGGACGGTGTCGACCTCGAGGCCGGTCGAGGCGGCCGCGGTGACCCGTTCGGCGATCTCGAAGTACACCGGCAGCGGCGCGGTACCGCCGAGGTGCAGCCACCGGACCAGGCGTCGGGTGCGCAGGGCGAGGGTGTCGCGGACGGCGTCGTTGTGGAAGCGGCGGGCGATGAGCACCCGTGCCTCGGCGTCGGCCAGTTCGGCCACCAGCTGCGGCGGCAGCAACGCGATGTCGACCGCGGACAGCGCGGCGGCCAGCTGGTTCTCGACGGTCTCGCGGTCCCGCCAATTGGAGCGTTCGGCGCGGTCGGCCAGCGCGGTCAACCGCCGCGCCTGCTCGACCAGCGCCGGATCGTAGAGACCGGCCAGCGTGGTCGCCACCGACCGCGCGACGACCGCGCGCCGCGCCAGCGCCGCGTCCAGCGCGTGGCGGGCCTGGTCGGTGCGCACATGCAGCCGGTCGAGGCGGTTGGCGGTGGTGTACGCCCAGACCGCGGCGGCGATGACGGCCGCCGCGACAAGGGCGAGAACCAGAATGGTCGTCGCGGAGAAAGTGATCATCCGGCGGTCCTGACGCGCACGTCGCCGACGGTGACGGTCTCGTACACCCGCAGGATCTGCTCGGCCACGACCGGCCAATCATATTCGCCGACAACCTGATTGGCGGTGCGGATGTACTCCTCGCGCCGCTCGTCGTCGGTGAGCATGGCGCTGATCGCCGCCGACAGCCGCGCGGAGTCGCCGACCGGCACCAGCATGCCCGCGGTGCCGTCGCGCAGCACCCGGCGGAAGGCGTCCAGATCGCTGGCCACCACGGCGGTTCCGGCGGCCATGGCCTCCACCAGCACGATGCCGAAGCTCTCGCCACCCAGGTTGGGCGCGACGTACACGTCGGCGCTGCGCATGGCCGAGGCCTTCTCGGCATCGGTGACCTGCCCCAGGAACCGCAGGTGTCCCGCATTCTCCCCGGCCTCGCGGCGCAACCGGTCCTCGTCACCGCGCCCGACGATCAGGATCTCCACGCCGGGATGCCGGCGAACCAGTTCGGGCAGCGCGCCCAGCAGGACCTCCATGCCCTTGCGCGGTTCGTCGAACCGGCCCAGGAACAGCACCGACTTGCCGGGCTTCGGGTAGCCGTCGAGCAGCGGCGCGTGCGCGAACGCGGGCACGTCGACCCCGTTGGGGATCTCGACCGCGTCGCCGCCCAGCGCCTCCACCTGCCAGCGCCGGGCCAGCTCGCTCACCGCGATCCGGCCGCTGATCTTCTCGTGGTACGGCCGCAGCACGCCCTGGAAAGTACTCAGCACCAGCGATTTCGTGGTCGAGGTGTGGAAGGTGGCCACGATCGGCCCCTCCGCGATCTTCAACGCGAGCATGGACAGGCTGGGCGCGTTGGGTTCGTGGATGTGCAGGACGTCGAAGTCGTTGTCGGCGATCCAACGCCGGATGCGGGTGTAGGCGGTGGGCCCGAAGGACAGTCGCGCGACCGACCCGTTGTAGGGGATCGCGACCGCTTTACCGGCGGAGACCACGAACTCGGGCAGCGGCGTGTCGTCGGCGGCGGGCGCGAGCACGCTCACCTTGTGGCCGCGCTCGATGAGCACCTGCGCCAGCTCCACGACATGCGACTGCACCCCGCCCGGAACATCGAACGAGTACGGGCAGACCATGCCGATCCTCATAGTGCCCCTGTCCCCGGCTCCTCGGAGCCCAATGCCTGCTGCTCCCGAGAGCCCAGCGCCTGCTGCGCGGCCGCGATGCGATCCAGCCTGGCCTGCGACAAATCACTCTTCCACACCGGCTGCAACATGTGCCAGTCGGCCGGATGGGCGGCGATATTGGCCGCGAACACGTCGGTCAGCGCCTGGGTGGCGGGGGCCATGCCGCCCGCCGGATCCAGGGCCTCGAACACCTGCATGCCCCAGCCTTCGCGGCCGTCGGCGTCGGCGGTGAACCAGCAGTGCACGGGCAGCAGCGCCGCCCCGGTGTCCTGGGCGAGCTTGGCCGCGCCCGCCGGCAGCCAGCTGTCCTCGCCGAAGAACGTGACGGGCACGCCCTTGCCGGTGATGTCGCGCTCCCCCATCAGGCACACGATCTTGTTGTCCCGCAACCGTTCCGCCAACTGCGGGAACGGCGGCTGCTCACCGCCGGTCAGCGGGAACACCTCGAAGCCGAGGGTCTCCCGGTATTCGACGAACCGCTCGAACAGCGACTCCGGCTTCAAACGCTCGGCGACGGTGGAGAACTGGCCGTAGTTCTGGACCAGCCAGACCCCGGCCATATCCCAGTTGCCCGAATGCGGCAGCACCAGCAGCACACCCTTGCCGCGGGCCAGCGCGGCGTCGAGGTGCTCGATGCCCGCCACGCGCAGCGACTTGCCCAATGCGGCGTGGTCCATCGACGGCAGCCGGAACGCCTCACGCCAGTAGCGGGCGTAGGAGCGCATGCTGTCGCGGATCAGGCTGTCCGGCACCAGGTCCGGCGTGGTGCCGAGCACCCGCGCCAGGTTCTTGCGCAGCTGGTTCGGATTGCCCCGGCGCGCGGCCTTGTTCGCCTTGCGGGCGGCGAGGTCCGCGCCCCGGTCGAACAGGCGGCGCGCGGTTCGCTCGGGCAGGGCGCGGACCAGCCGCCATCCGGCCGCGTATGCCTTGTCGGTCATCGCGGACGTGAAATCGGTTGTCACCGCTGCGGTTCCTCCGGGGCCTGCGCCGCGGGGGCGATGATGTCGCGGGCGCCGGGCGAATTGCGAACCGCCAGCACACGCTGGAAAACGGTGATGATGCTGAGCACGGCGAGGATGTACATGGCGACATACACCGCGTACGACAGCCATTCGATGCCGAAATAGCCGCCGATACCGGTGAGTCCGGTGCCGACCAACACGATGACCAGCCGGTCGGGCCGCTCGATCAGGCCGCCGTCCGCCGAGAGCCCGCTGGCCTCCGCGCGCGCCTTGGCGTAGGAGATGACCTGCGAGGTCACCAGTACCACGAGGGTCGCCACGAACAGGTGCTTCGAGTGCTCGGTGTACACCGCCCACCAGGCCAGCGCCGCGAAGATGGCGCCGTCGGCCACGCGATCACACGTGGCGTCCAGCACCGCACCGTATTTCGTGCCGCCGCCGCGCGCGCGGGCCATGGCGCCGTCCAGCATGTCGAACATGACGAACAGCCAGATCACCATGGTTCCCCAGAACAGGTGATCGGTCGGGAACAGCGTCACCGCCGCGGCGATCGAGGCGGTGGTGCCGATGAGCGTCATGGCGTCGGGCGTCAGCCCCGTGCTCACCAGCGCTTTGCCCAGGGGCGCGGTCGCTTTGGCGAACGTCTCGCGACCGAAGAAGCTCAGCACGCTACAAACTCCCGGCCACTACCGCTCATGCGGCGCCCTTCGGACATGAGCGGGAGCCCTCCATGGTCACGCTTCGCTACCGCCTCCGGGCCTGACCCGCTCATGCCGAATCCGCTTCCTTCCACGCCTGTGCCAGCAGCGCCCGGGTCTCCCGGAGCAGCTGCGGCATCACCTTCACTCCGCCGACGACGGTAATGAAGTTCGCGTCCCCACTCCAGCGCGGCACGATATGTTGATGCAGATGATCGGCGAGTGAACCCCCGGCAACGCCACCGAGATTCAGCCCGACATTGAAGCCCTCGGGCCGCGACACCTGCTTCATCACCCGGATCGCCTGCTGTGTGAACGCCATCAGCTCGGCGCTCTCCGCGGCGGTGAGGTCCTCGAGGTTGGCGACGCGACGGTAGGGCACCACCATCATGTGGCCGGGGTTGTACGGGTACAGATTCAGCACCGCGTACACCGATTCACCGCGCGCGATGATCAGCCCGTCCTCGTCCGACATCTCGGGGATGTCGGTGAAGGGGTGCCCGGTCTTCTTGGGCGCGTCGGCCTTCGGCTCGGCCGTGGTGTCGCGATCCTCGGCCTCACCGGTGATGTAGGACATCCGGTACGGGGTCCACAACCGCTGCAGGCGATCCGGATCCCCCGCACCGGTGTCCACGATCTGCTCGGGCACGGGCACGAATGCTTCGCTCATCGACCCGCCTTGCGGATCTCGAAGCCCTCCGCGGTCGGCGAGCTGTTCTCCCGCCGCCGCACCCAGTCCACGACGGTGGCCACCGCGTCGGCCACCGGCACGCCGTTGACCTGGGTGCCGTCCCGGAAGCGGAAGCTGACCGCGTCGCCCTCCACGTCGCGCGCGCCGGCCAGCAGCATGAACGGCACCTTCTGCGCGGTCTGGTTGAAGATCTTCTTCTGCATGCGGTCGTCGCTGCGGTCGAGCTCGGCGCGAATCCCGTTGTCCTGCAACTGCTCGATCACCTTGTCCAGGTGCTCGGCGAACGCCTCGGCGACCGGGATGCCGACCACCTGCACCGGCGACAGCCACGCCGGGAACGCGCCCGCGTAGTGCTCGGTGAGCACGCCGAAGAAGCGCTCGATGGAACCGAACAGCGCGCGGTGGATCATGACCGGGCGGTGCTTGGCGCCGTCGGAGCCGGTGTACTCGAGCTCGAAGCGCTCGGGCAGGTTGAAGTCGAGCTGGATGGTCGACATCTGCCAGGTGCGGCCCAGCGCGTCCTTGGCCTGCACGGAGATCTTCGGGCCGTAGAACGCGGCGCCGCCCGGATCCGGGACCAGTTCCAGACCGGAGTCGGTAGCCACCTTGCGCAGGGTCTCGGTGGCCTCCTCCCACAGCTCGTCGGAACCCACGAACTTCTTCGGGTCCTTGGTGGAGAGCTCCAGGTAGAAGTCGTCGAGGCCGTAGTCGCGCAGCAGGCTCAGAACAAACTGCAGCGTGGAGGTGAGCTCCGCGTGCATCTGCTCCTTGGTGCAGTAGATGTGCGCGTCGTCCTGGGTCATGCCGCGAACCCGGGTCAGGCCGTGCACGACGCCGGACTTCTCGTAGCGGTAGACCGAGCCGAACTCGAACATGCGCAGCGGCAGTTCACGGTAGGAGCGCCCGCGCGACCGGAAGATCAGGTTGTGCATCGGGCAGTTCATCGGCTTGACGTAGTAGTCCTGGCCGGGCTTGCGGACGGTGCCGTCCTCGTTGAGTTCGGCGTCCAGGTGCATGGCCGGGAACATGCCCTCGCGGTACCAGTCCAGGTGGCCGGAGACCTCGAAGAGGTGGCCCTTGGTGATGTGCGGGGTGTTGACGAACTCGTAGCCGGCGGCGGTGTGGCGGCGGCGCGAGTAGTCCTCGAGCTCCTTGCGGATGATGCCGCCCTTGGGGTGGAACACCGGCAGGCCCGAGCCCAGCTCGTCGGGGAAGGAGAACAGGTCCAGTTCCAGGCCGAGCTTGCGGTGGTCGCGCTTCTCGGCCTCTTCCAGCAGGCGCAGGTGCTCGTCCTGGGCCTCGGTGGACTCCCAGGCGGTGCCGTAGATGCGCTGCAGATCCTCGCGGGACTGGTCACCACGCCAGTAGGCGGCGGAGGAGCGGGTCAGCTTGAACGCGGGAATGTACTTGGTGGTCGGCAGGTGCGGGCCGCGGCACAGGTCGCCCCAGATCTTCTCGCCGCTGCGCGGGTCCAGGTTGTCGTAGATGGTCAGCTCTTTGCCGCCGACCTCCATGACCTCCGGATCGTCGATGCCCGACTTGTCGGAGATGAGCTCGAGCTTGAACGGCTCCTTGGCCAGTTCGACCCGGGCCTCGTCGATCTCGACCACCCGGCGCGAAAACCGCTGCGCGCCTTTGATGATCTTCTTCATCCGGGACTCCAGCTTGGCCAGATCCTCCGGGGTGAAGGGACGGTCGACCTGGAAGTCGTAGTAGAAGCCGTCCTTGATGTACGGGCCGATGCCCAGCTTGGCCTCGGGGAACTCCTGCTGCACGGCCTGGGCCAGCACGTGCGCGGCCGAATGCCGGATCACATTGCGGCCGTCGGGGGAATCAGCGGTGACGACCTCCACCTCGGTGTCCAGCTCGGGCACCCAGGTCAGGTCCTTGAGCGCGCCGTCGGCGTCGCGCACCACGAGCACCGCGTTCGCGCCCTTGCTCGGCAGGTCCGCCTCACGCACCGCGGCCCCGGCGGTAGTCCCAGCCGTGACCCGGACGCGGGCGACTGGGGTCTGCTGGGGTGAGGTGGTCACGGCTGGACACTCCTAGGCGTTTCACGGCGGCGATCCATCCGCCGTACAGGTTGGACATGACGACCGGGCACCCCCCTCGTGAAGGGCAGAGCCCCGGCGGCCACCACTCTATCGGCACGGTTGTCCCCGCGCGCCGATGGACCACCCCTGCGCCCCAGGGTGTTCGGTCCGCCCGCGCCGTCAGCCGCGCGCGGCGACCTCGGCGAGCAGGACCTCGCGCTCAGCGGCGGGGCGCTTGGGGCAGCTGGTGCACATGGTGCAGCCGGGGACCTCGAAGACCAGGCAGCAGGAGATACGGCGCACGAAGGTGCGGCCGCCGACGTCCTGGAATCGGGGCACCGGGAGGCGTCCGGCCACATCGCGGGCCAGCCGCGCACCGGCTTCCTCGGCGCCGATGTCGAGGGCGCGATTGCCGATGGCGTCGGCCACGATCGCCCACAGGGAGGCCACGCCCGCGCCGGAGACCTCTGCGACCACGGGGATCACCCGGGACAGGGTGTGGCGCAGCGCGTGACCGACAGATGCTGTCGCGCAACCGCTTTCAGGTCCCGAGGCGCAGCCTTCGAGGTTGGCGGCGGGGGTGTCGGACGCGGTGACACCGGTCGGTGCGGGCGTCAGCGGATCCGGGCGCGAGGCGGCGGCAGCGTCCGGGGCCGGCACCGCGTCAGCTCCGAGGGCGAGCAGGTGGGCGGCGATCCGGTAGCCGTGCGGTTCGCCCAGCACCCGTTCGACGCCGCCGTCCGGCCGGATCTCGAGGACGATGTGCTCGAGCGCGGGGTCGAAGGCGGGCGCGGCGTCGGCGATCGCCGCGACGATCGGGTCCACCAAGGACGAGGCGGCCATGCACCACCACAGGGTCCCCGAGACCCGTGAGTCGGCAGTCCCCCACGAGATCCCCATGTCGGCGATCCGTTCGGCCAGCCACTCCGGGCGTAGCAGGTCGGTGCCCGGCACGAGGGCCTGTGAAACGGGGGGCTGCGCAACCATTTCCATTCGACTCCGATCCGGCCGTTCACGGTGATTACTACCCACGATGTCACGTTTCCGCGCCGAAGTGGACGGCTCCCCCTCGACCTCCGGCGCACCCGATCACCTCGCGTTCACCGCGAGGCGCGCTCAGCGTACGGCGCGGGCCCGCGGGCACGCGGCCGACGCGCCGAAAACGGTGCGGGCGCGGGCATTCCCGGTGGGGAAGCC
>NZ_JBHWHH010000121.1:0-22972 GCF_042732555.1 Nocardia sp. NPDC059764 | reverse complement strand
CCAGGTCGTCGAGCGCCTGCTCGCCGCGCCCGGCGACCACCGAGCCGATCGAGATGTCCGCGCTGCCGGACAGTTTCGCCAGCAGCGTGGCGTAGGCCGCGTGCAGCGCCATGAACAGGGTGGCGCGATCGCCCTCGGCCAGCTCGCGCAGGCGGGCGTGCCGCTCGGCGGAGACGGCGAAGCGGTACTGCGCGCCGTGGCGGGTCGCCACGGCCGGGCGCGGCCGGTCGCCGGGCAGCTCCAGAGTGTCGGGCTGACCGGACAATTCGGCGCGCCAGAAGCGAACCTGGTCCGCCAGCAGGGATTCCGGGTCGTCCTCGGCGCCGAGCAGGTCACGCTGCCACAGCGTGTAGTCGGCGTACTGGACCGGCAGCGGCGTCCACGCCGGGGCCGCGCCCGCGGTGCGGGACGCGTAGGCCAGCATGAGATCCCGGGTCAGCGGCGCGATGGACCAGCCGTCGGCGGCGATGTGGTGCACGGCGAGCACCAGCACGTGGGTCTCGGGCGCCACCCGCAGCAGGGTGAGCCGGGCCGGAGCCTGCTCGTCCACCGCGAACGGCAGCACGGCCAGCTCGAAGATCCGGGTCTCCAGATCCTCGGCGCCCACCCGCTCCACCGCCAGCGCGACACCGGACTGCTCGACCGGCAGCACCAGCTGACGGCCCACGCCGTCCACGGCCGGGTACACGGTGCGCAGCGTCTCGTGCCGCGCCACCACGTCGGTGACCGCGGCGGCCAGCGCGTCCGCGTCCAGCGGGCCGTCCAGGCGGATGGCCGCGACCAGGTTGTCGGCGATCGAGCTGTTGTCGAAGCGGTTCAGGAACCACATGCGCTGCTGCGCGTAGGACAGCGGCACCACCTCGGGCCGCTCCCCCGCCACCAGCGGCGCGCGACCGCCGGTACCGGCCAGATCGGCCAGCCGGGCCGCCAGCTCGGCGACGCTGGACGCCTCGAACAGCAGGCGCACCGGGACGGTGGTGTCCAGGGCCGCGCCGAGGCGGGCCACCACCTGGGTGGCGATCAGCGAGTTGCCGCCGAGCTCGAAGAAGTCGTCGTCCGCGCCGACACCGGCGGCGGGCGCGTCGGCCTCGACGGCCGAATCCAGGTGCACCGGAGCGTTGTTCGAGGACGGAGCCGCGGCCACCGCGGCGGCCGCCAGCGCCGCGTCCGCCGGGGTCGCGTCGGCGACCGGGGCCAGGCCCAGCACCTCGGCGAAGACCTCGGCTACCAGCAGCTCGATCGGCGTTGCGGGAGCGCGGAATTCGCGGGCCGCGAAGACCGGGGCGGGCAGCGCGCGGTAGTCCAGTTTGCCGTTGACGGTCATCGGCATGGCGTCGAGCACCATGAAGGCCGACGGAATCATGTACGCGGTCAGGCGTTCCGCCAGCGCGGTCCTGATCTCGGCGACCTCCACGCCGCCGGCGGCCGGCACCAGGTAGGCCACCAGCTGATCGCCGCGCGACGCGTCGTGGTGCAGGACCACCACGGCCCGGCGCACCTGCGGCAGCGCCGCCAGCGCGGCCTCGATCTCGCCGAGCTCGATGCGGAAGCCGCGCAGCTTGACCTGGGAGTCGTTGCGGCCCAGGTACTCCACCTGGCCGTCGGCGGTCCAGCGCACCAGGTCGCCGGTGCGGTACATGCGTTCACCGGGCGCCCACGGGCAGGCCACGAACCGGCTCACGGTGAGCTCCGCGCGATTGCGGTAGCCGCGGGTGACCGGCAGGCCGCCCAGGTACAGCTCGCCGATCGCGCCGACCGGCACCGGCCGCAGCCGCTGGTCCAGGATCCACTCGCGCGCACCCGGCACCAGGTGGCCGATGGTGACGGTCTCGCCCGCCGCCAGCGCGCCGGTGATGTTCACGACCACGGTGGCCTCGGTGGGGCCGTAGGCGTTGATCATGTCGCGCCCGGCCTCCGCCCAGCGCCGCACCATCTCCGGCGACAGCGCCTCGCCGCCGACCGCGACGTGGCGCAGGGTGGGGACGTCGGCCGGATCGATGGTGCTCGCGCCCGAGGGCGTCATGAAGACGTGGGTGACCCCGTGCGCCCGAATGACTTCCGCCAGCTCGTCGCCGATGTGCGCGCCGGTCGGGGCGACCACCAGGGTGGCGGCCGACCGCAGGGCCAGCAGCAGCTCGCCGACCGAGACGTCGAACGAGGAGCTGGTCACGTGCAGCACCCGCGCGTCGGCGGAACCGCTGAAGCGCTCGTACTGCGCCTCGGACAGACCCGCCAGGCCCGTGTGGGTGACCACGACGCCCTTGGGCAGACCGGTCGAGCCGGAGGTGTAGATGGAGTACACGACATTCGCGGCGCGCAGCGGCCGCGCCCGATCGGCGTCGGTGATCGGATCGGCCGGGAAGGCCGTGCGGGCAGTGGTGAATTCGGCGTCGTCGAGCAGCAGCCAGGGCAGCGTGTCCGGCAGCGCGGCGCGCACCGGCGCCACGGTCAGGCCGAGCACCGCGCCCGCGTCGCGCACGATGTACTCGATGCGGTCGGCCGGGAAGGCGGGGTCCACCGGCACCCAGGCGGCGCCGGTCTTGGCGATGGCCCATACGGCGACGATGTACTCGATCGACCGCGGCAGGCTCACGGCCACCAGCTGCTCCGGGCCGAGGCCGCGCTCGATCAGCAGGCGCGCCAAGCGATTCGAGAGGGCGTCCAGTTCGGTGTAGGTGAACTGGACATCGCGCTCGATCAGGGCGATCCGGTCCGGGGCCGACGCCACGGCCGCGGCCATGATCTCCGGCAGCAGGCGGACCGTTTCCACGGCCCCGCCGGAACGGGTTGTCAGATCGGTGTATTCGGCCTCGGACAGCAGCGGCAGCGCGTTCACGACCACGGCCGGATCGGTGGTGATCGCCTCGAGCAAGCGCACATAGCGGCGCGCGAAGACCTCGATGGTGGCGGGATCGTAAAGATCCACCGCGAATTCGAACTCCGCGTGGATCCCCGCCGGTGCCGGACCTTCCCCGGGACCGGCACCGGCGAAGCTTTCGGTGACCGCGACCGACAGGTCGAATTTGGTCACCTCGGTGTCCAGGGTACTCGTCGTGGCAAGCAACCCGGGCAGTTCGAGGCTGATGTCTCCGGCGGCGGTGAACGAGAGGGCCACCTGGAACAGCGGATGCCGGGCCGCCGAGCGCACCGGATTCAGGGCCTCGACGAGCTGTTCGAAGGGGACGTCGGCGTGCGCGAACGCGGCGAGATCGATGTCGCGGACCCGGTGCGCGAGGTCACGGAAGCTGAGCTCGCCGTCGATCTCGGTGCGCAGCGGCAGCGTGTTGACGAACATGCCGATCAGGTCGTCGAGTTCGCGCGCGCCGCGGCCGCCGACGGGGGTGCCGATGACGATGTCCGATTCGCCGGACAGGCGGGACAGCAGCACCGCCAGCGCGGTGTGCATCAGCATGAAGGTCGAAATGCCCTCGGCCCGAGCCGTTTCCGAAATGGCGGCGTGCAACTCCGCGGTGAGCTCGACGTCGAGCTTGCCGCCGCGGCCGGTGGCGATGGCGGGACGGGGACGGTCGGCCGGGAGCTCCAGCACGTCCGGCGCGCCCGACAGGGTGCCGCGCCAGAAGTCGAGCTGCCGCGAGAGCAGCGACTCCGGGTCGTCGGCCGCGCCGAGCCGATCCCGCTGCCACAGCGTGTAATCGGCGTACTGCACCGCGAGCGGCTCCCAGGCGGGCGCCTGGCCTCCGGTGCGGGCCAGGTAGGCGGTGATCAGGTCGCGGGCCAGGATGGGCAGCGAGAGGCCGTCGGCGGCGATGTGATGCAGCACGATGGCGATCGCGTACTCGGGGACGTCGAGGTCCGCGGCGTCGACCAGGACCGGACCGCCCAGTCCGCAATCGGCGGCGACGGCACCGGTAACGGTGAACAGTCGTGCACGGAACGGGATCTCGCGCTCCAGGTCGAAACCCTGGGCGGCGAAGGTCCGAAGGCGGGCGTCCAGTTCGTCCGCGTCACAGGACTCCTGCGCCACCGGCTCGGTCGCCGCCGCGACCGGCAGCACCTGCTGCGTCGCGAAACCCGCTGCGGTGGTCGGGAACACGGTGCGCAGCACCTCGTGGCGGCCCAGCACGTCGGCCAGCGCGGCGCGCATGACCTCCGGATCGGCCTCGCCGCGCAGGCGCACCACGAACGGCATGTTGTAGCCGGCGCTCGCGGTGTCGAAACGGTTCAGGAACCAGATGCGCTGCTGCGCCGGGGACAGCGGCAGCGCCTCCGGACGATCGCGGCGCACCAGGGCGACCGCGCTGCCGGACTCGGCGTCGGCGTCCACGAACTGGGCGTCGATCACCGCGGCCAGCTCGGCCACGCCGGTGGCGGAGAACATCTCGCGCACCGTGAGGTGGCAGCCCAGCTCGGCGTTCAGCCGCGATGCCACCTGGGTGGCGATCAGGCTGTTGCCGCCCAGGGCGAAGAAGTCGTCGGTGCGGCCGACCTGGTCGGTGCCCAGCACCTCGGCGAACATGGCGGCCACGGCCCGCTCGGTCACCGTCACCGGCGCCTCGTGCACCACCGCGACCCGGACCGGATCCGGCAGCGCGGCCCGGTCCAGCTTGCCGGAAGCGTTGACCGGCAACGCCTCCAGCAGCACGAACGCGCTCGGCACCATGTAGGCGGGCAGCGCCCGCGCGGCGGCGGCCTTGAGCTTGATCGCGTCCACCTCGTCGGTCGCGACCGCGTAGGCGACCAGCTGATCGTCGCGCACGATCACCACCGCGCGGGACACGCCCTCGACATCGCCGAGCACGGTCTCGATCTCGCCCAGCTCGATGCGCAGGCCGCGCACCTTGACCTGGAAGTCGGTGCGGCCCAGGTACTCGATCTCCGCTCCGCCACCCCGCGCTTCGTTCTCGGTCCAGCAGACCAGATCTCCGGTGCGGTACATGAGTTCACCCGGGGCCGCGAACGGGTCGGCGACGAACCGCTCCGCCGTCAGACCCGGACGCGCCATGTAGCCCCGGGCGAGCTGAACCCCCGACAGATACAGCTCACCCGGAGTCCCCATGGGGACCGGCCGCAGGCGTGCGTCGAGCACGTACAGCCGGGTATTGAACACCGGCGCGCCGATCGGCACGGCGGTGGTGTCCGCGGCGGTCACCTCGTGCGAGGTGACCTCGACCGCAGCTTCGGTGGGGCCATAGAGATTGTGGAGCGGGGCGCCGGTCAGGGCGCGCAGCCGCTGCGCGATGGGGCCCGGCAGCGCCTCGCCCGAGGCGAACAGCTGCCGGATCCGCAGCGGCGGCTCACCCGCGGCCGCGGCGGCCTCCAGCTCGGCCACGAACGAATCCATCATCGACGGCACGAAATGCACCACCGTGACGCCGAATTCGGCGATCACCGCGCGCAGGTAGGCCGGATCACGGTGGCCGTCGGGCTGGGCCAGCACCAGGGTCGCGCCGATCTGCAGCGCGAAGAACAGCTCCGGCACCGAGACGTCGAAGGTCATCGGCGTCTTCTGCAGCATCACGTCCGCGGCGGACAGCGCGAAGGTCTCGCGCATCCAGACCATGCGGTTGACGATGGAGCGGTGGCTCACCGCCACGCCCTTGGGGCGGCCGGTGGAACCCGAGGTGAAGATGACGTAGGCGGTGTTCGCCGGACGCAGCGGGGACAGCCGGTCCACATCGGTCACCGTGGCGTCCGAGAACTCGGCCAGCGCGGCCTCGGTCAGATCGGCGATGTCCAGCACGGCGGCGTCGGTGTCGGGACGGTCCGCGGCGGTGGTCAGCACCAGCGCGGGCGCGGCGGTGTCCAGGATGTGCGCGATCCGGTCGGCCGGGTGATCGGGGTCCAGCGGCACGTAGGCGCCGCCGGCGGCCTGCACCGCGTACACCGCGACCAGCAGTTCCGGCGAACGGCGCAGGTGCAGCGCGACCAGCGACTCCGGGCCGATGCCGCGCGAGATCAGGTAGCGGGCGAGCCGATTCACCCGTCCGGCGAACTCGGCGTAGGTGAGATCGCAGGCGGGGGTTCCGCCGAAACGCACCGCGAGCGACTGCGGCGTCCGGGCGGCCTGCGCCTCGAACATCGACACCAGCGTCGCCTCGGGGTCCACGGTGAACGCGGTGTCGTTCCACTCGCGCAGCACCATCTCGCGCTCGCGCTCGGTGATGACCTCGACCGCGGACAGCGGGGCCGCCGGGTCCAGCTCCACCAGCCGCTCGACGAACGCCACGAAACGCTCGATGTGGCGATCGATCTCGTCGGCGGTGTACAGGTTCGGGTTCACCTCGAGGTCCAGGCGCACCCGGTCGTTCTCGCCGTAGAAGGCGTTGAGGCTCATGTCCTCGACCGGGCTGGTGGACAACAGGTTCAGGCGGCCCTGGATGTCGCCGAAGTCGAGCTGCGGGTGGAACAGCATGATGTTGACCATCGGGCCGTACAGCGCCCGCGACGCCGGGGCGCCCTGCAGTTCGGCCGCGTCGCGGCGGATGTCCTCGTGCCGGTAGCGCTGGTGGCGCAGCGCGCCGGAGATCTCCAGGCGAGCCGCGGTGAGCAGCTCCAGCCAGGTGGTGTCCGGCCCGGCCGCCATCCGCAGCGGCACGATGTTGGACAGCATGCCGGTCGAGCGGCGCATGACCGCGGTGGTGCGGGCGGTGACCGGCAGGCTCAGCACGGCCTCGTCCTGGCCGGTCAGCTTGGCCAGGTAGGCCGCGAAGGCGGCGATGATCACGCCCGCCAGACCCGAATCATGCTGCGCGCCACACTCTTCCATGCGGCGGACCAGGTCCTCCGACAACACCACGCCGCGGCGCAGGTTGTCCGAGCGCGGCGGGGCGGTGCGACCCTTGAGCGACATGGTGCCGTCCAAGCCCGCGGTGCGCTCCTGCCAGTAGGCGCGGTCGGTGCGGAAGCGGCTGCTCTCGCGGTAGGCCAGTTCGGATTCGACCAGCTCGCGCAGGGTGCCGACCTTCACCGTCTCCGGCTCCTGGCCGCGCTGCAGCGCGGTGTAGCGACGGGCCGTCCACTGCATGGTGTTCAGGGCGGCGTAGCCGTCGCCCACGATGTGGTGACCGACGAAGAACCAGAACCAGCGCTGGTCGGCGACCCGGATCAAGGTGGGCGAGAACAGCTTGCCGGTGAGCAGGTCGATCGGCTCGAGGATCTGGACCTGCATCCACTCGTGCGCGGCGGCGATGGGATCGGCCGCCGAGCGCAGGTCCATCAGCTCGGTGTTGTGGCCCGCGGTCGGGTCGATGTACTGGTGGGGCTGTCCGTCGATCTCGGTGAAACGCAGCTGGGAGGAACGCCAGATCGGGACGCCGTCCTCGACCACGCGCAGCAGCAGGTCGACGTCGAAGTCACCCTCGATGTCGACGTACTGGACCAGGTTGAGGGGCACTTCGGGAGCCAGCAGCTGGGCGTACCACAGCCCGATCTGCGCGGGTCCGAGCGGGAACGGCGCAGACAATTCAGTCGACGTCGGAACTTCACTCGGTCCGAGACCACTCGAGTCCGTACCCTGCACCAGAGCCTCCCTTGTCATGGCGAATTGCTATGTCGACCAACGGTTTCGGGGCATCACGAAATAGACCTGAGTGCGCTCGGCTGACGAGAGCGCACCAGGCCGCGAGTTATCGCATCGCCCTGGGTTTTTCGACGAATGCGCGGCGAATCCGCGCGTGATCCAACTAGTGCTCGAAGCGGCCGGGCTTACTGGCTCGCCGGCCGGGACGCGATTGCCTCCGGGTCATCGCATCCGGACTGTCCTACTGCCGATCTCCTCCAACTGTCACCTGCATCACAGGGATGCCGTTCATGCATGCGAACACTAGGCGTTTACACAATAAAAAGGAACTTTTTCCTGAAAAAAAGTTGGACGAGCGTCTAGTTGGCAGCCGATCCGGCGCGACGATCGCGATGAATGTGGGTCAAACCACATAACGAGGCTGCGGTGTGACCGACCGCACTTTCGGATGTGGAGATTAGGACTCGAAACGTTGCAACTGCGTTGCATCGGCGCCCAGGCGCCGGTCCAGCACCCGGATCTTGGCCTCGATCTGCGCATACAGCGGAGACTCGTGGTCCACGGTGGCCCGATAGGCCGCCCACGCCGCCGCGTCGTCGCGTCCTTCGGCGCCCGCGGTCCACCGACTCAAGACCGAAGCGTCGCCGGAACGTAATACAGCCGTTCTCAAGCGCACCCGCAATTCATCGCGAATGTCTATAACTCCCGGAGCGGTCGAGCGCGGCAACACCGGGCCCGCGTACAGCCGCACGGCGGCGTCCACATCCCCGGAATCCAGGGCGGCGCGCAGCGCCTCCACATCGGTGGCGATCGGCACCCGCAACCGGTACGGGCGCGAGCCGAAGACGTTCGAACCGACCACCGAGCGCAGCCGCGACATGGCGGCGCGAATCGTGGCGTTGTCCAGATCGGCGTCATCGAGGAGCAGGGCCAGGTGATCGGCCGACAACCCCTCGGAATGCTCGGCGAGCAGCAACAGGATCTCGGCGTGCCGCTGCGACAACGGGACCCGCTCCCCCGCCACGGTCAGCTGCGGCTGACCCAGCCCGAGCACCTCCAGGCCCAGGCGTTCCGGCGCGGGCGCGTCGGCGTGCGAACGCCGGTCCTGGCCCGAACGCACCGCGGCCAGCAGCAGATCCATCTCCGCGGCCGTGGCCGCCGCCTTCACCAGCGCCAGGATCTCCGGGCGCGCCACCCGCACGCCGCCGGCGATCATCAGCACGCCCACCAGGCGGCCGTCCGGATCGTGCACCGGCGCAGCCGCTCCCGTGATCTGGTGCATGCGGTGCAGGAAATGCTCGGGGCCGTGGATCCAGGCCGCGCGGCCGGTGCGCACCACCAGGCCCACCGCGTTGGTGCCGATCCGGCGCTCGCTCAGGTCGTTGCCCTCGCGCAATCCCGCCTCGGCGGCCGGCTGCACCCGGTCGGCATTGCCGTGCACCGAGAGCACGCGGCCGAACTGGTCGGCCACCACCACGATCAGACCGGTACTGGTCGCGTCCCGCAGCAACAGCTTGTCCACCAGCGGCATCACCGCGGCGATCGGATGCGCGTCGCGATAGCGCTCGAGGTCCGCGCCGCGCAGGCCGCGACCGTCCCCATCGTCCATCGGGTCCACGCCGCCGCGCACGCTGCGCAGCCACGATTCCAGGACCATGGGACGTAACAAGCCGGGCAGTTGCCCCAGCTGATCTCCACCCAGGCTGAGATATCCGTGAGCCTGGGCGGCATATGTTTCGAGCGCACCGAGTTGACTGCCCGGTTCGGCGCCGTGGTTAGGGTTTCCCCCACCCGCAAGATTGCTGACCATTTGCCTTTCTTTCCGCACCCAAAGGGTACCGGCGGACCTGAGAGCCCAAGGCGGAAGCTGTACGTTTGTCCGACAGGTCACACAGCAACCGTGTCCGGCGGAAATGTGAGCTACGCAGCATCTTGTTAAACATGCCGTGTTCAGTCACTGCGCGCGATCCGCGCGTCGCGGCGGACCCGCCGAGGTTGCGGTGGCGCCGCTGACCGGATCACGACCGCGCACCCCGCCCCGAAAACCTTGCGGCGGCCCGGTTTTCGGTTAACACGGTTCACCGAATGTACCGCCCCGGCTCGGACACTGTGCGAGGGTGGGTGGGGTGGAGGACATCGACCTGACCGATCTCGACCGGTTCGCGCGCGGCTTCCCGCACGCGGTCTTCGACCGGCTGCGGGCCGACACGCCGGTCTGGTGGCATCCGCCCACCCCGCACACCCCCGACGGGGAAGGGTTCTGGGTGGTCAGCCGGTACGCCGACATCGTTGCCGTGGCCGGGGATTCGGTCACCTATTCCTCCGAGAGCGGCGGAGAACGGCGCGGCGGCGGCACCCTCATCGAGGACCTGCCGGTGGACTGGGCCGTCGGGGTCCTGCTCAACATGATGGACGACCCCCGGCACGCGGGCGTGCGGAAACTGCTCATGCCCAGCGTCGCGCCGCGCACCCTGAAACTCATCGAGGACGACCTGCGGCAGCGCGCCGCCGACCTGGTCGACGCGGCACTGACCAAGGGCGAGTGCGACTTTCTGCTCGACCTCGCCGCCGAACTGCCGCTGCAGGCCGTCGCGCAACTGCTCGGGGTGCCGCAGGAGGACCGGCACCGGCTCTTCGGCTGGGCCAACGTCGCCCTGGACTACGACGATCGCGACCTCGGCGAGGCCACCGCGCGCACCCAGCGGGCCGTCGCCGAAACCCGGGCCTACGGGCGGGAACTGCTCGCCGCCAAGACCGCCGCGCCCGCCGACGACCTGCTCTCCCTGGCCGCGCACGCCACCATCGACGGGCAGCCGCTCACCGATATGGAGCAGGCCATGCTGTTCAGCCTGCTCATCGCGGCGGGCAGCGAGACCACCCGCAACTCCATCGCTGTCGGGATGCTCGCGCTCATCGAACGGCCCGAGGTCTGGCGCAGCCTGCGCGAGGACCGCTCCCAACTGGACGGCGCCGTCGACGAAATGCTGCGGTGGGCCTCCTCCACCTCCTACAACCGGCGCACCGCCACCCGCGACGCCGAACTCGGCGGACAGCGAATCAAGGCCGGGGACAAGGTCACCCTGTGGTGGACCTCCGCGAACCGGGACGAGGCCGTGTTCGCCGACCCGCACACCTTCGACATCACCCGGCGGCCCAACCCGCACCTCGCCTTCGGGCGCGGCGGGCACTTCTGCCTCGGATCCAATCTGGCCCGCATGGAGATGCGGGTGGTGTTCGACGCGCTGCTCGACCGGGTCGAGACCGCCGAACTCACCGGGGCCGTCGAATACACGCGCAGCAACAAGCACACCGGCGTCCGGCACATGCCGGTCCGGCTGCGGGCGCGCGGGGAGGAGGAGTAGATGAGTATCTCGGAGGATTACGTGCGGGCGGTCAACGCCGCCGACGAAGCCGCGCTGCTGAAGCTCTTCGCGCCCGGGGCCGAACTGCGCAATCCGCGAGGCGTTTTCACCGGTCACGACGAAATCGCCGGGTTCTATCGGGATGTCGTGTTCGCGGGCCGGGCGCGGACCGAGATCACGCGGGTAATCCCGGGCCCGGCAGTCGAAGTCGCACAGCTCGAGGCGACCAGCCCGCTCGGCAAGCCCGGCAACCGCACCTACGCGATCGACGTCTTCGGTCTCGGCCCCGACGGGCGCATCACCACACTGGAGATCTACTACCGCTGATCAACTGGACGGGAGCGTCGGTTTCAGCGCCGCCGCACTGCGGGTGCGGGCCGCGCCCCACCACACGCCCGTCCCGTAGGCCACATCGTCCAACCGCCGGCAGAACACGTAGCGGATCGGATCCAGGCTGCCCGGCTCCCGATGGGTGAACCAGTCCGCCAAGCCCTCCGCCATGGCCAGGGTGATCGCGATGTGCCGGATCCGGCGCGAGCACAGCATGCCCAGCAGCGTCACCGGCCAGTAGTGGCGGCACATGGCCGACGCCAGCCGCCACACCGCACCGCCGAAACCACGCGTCATATAGATGGCGGCCACCCGGGTCGGATTGTCGAGCCCGGCGAACACCCGGCGTAATCGGACCAGCGTCGCGCCCAGGGTCAGCACCCCGCCGAAGATGCCCCAGCCCGACGCGGTGCTCAGCAGGCCCGCCGACACCGCCGTCCAGATCGGCAGCGACAGCGGCGCGGCCATCCCCCTGTGCCGCTGCGCCAGCGGCGCCACACCCGTCCCATGGGTGACCTTGTGGGCGAACCACTTTCGCAGCGACACCGGATTGCTGTGCGCCACCCGGGCCGCGGGCTCGTAGCGCAGCCGCCAGCCCGCGCGATCCAGCCGCCAGCACAGGTCGACATCGCCGCCCGCGCCCATGGACTCGTCGAAACCGCCCTCGCCCAGCACGGCCAGCCGGCGCACCAGCACCGCCGAACTCGGCACGTACGGCACCGGGCCGTGCGCCTGCACCGCCGACTCGCGGCGGCCGCGATGCACCGAACCGCGGGTGTGCTCGTAGCGGGCCAGCACCGTGGAATCGGGATCCATGGCCAGGATGCGCGGGGCCACCAGCGCCACCTTGGGATCGCTGAAATGACCCAGCATGACCTCCAGCCAGCCGGTCCGGGGCACCACCTCCGGATCCAGGAAGGCCACGAATTCGGTTGACGCGGATCGCAATCCGAAATTGCGGGCCGCGGCCGCCCCGTGCCGGCGATCGCGGCGCAGCACGGTGATCCGGCATCGGCTGCGCGCCTCGGGAATCCGCACCGGCTGATCCGAACCGTCGTCCACCACGATCACCGTGTGGCCGCGCAGCGCCGACAACAGCCGCGACAGCTCCGGAGTGTTGTTGTGCACCGGCACGATCACGGTGACGTCCTCCAGCGACGGCAACAGCCGCGGGCGCGGATTCGCGACACCGGAATCGAGAAGACGTCTGGCAACCCGCGCCGACGCCGGGTCGGTCACCTCGAGGTACCCGTCACCGATCAAGGCCGCAGCTTCCGGAGCGAGCCGTAGCAACCTCGTCGGCGTGCCGCCGACCAGTAGCCGTCCACCGGAATAAGTGCGCACCTTGGGATCGATTCGCACCCCGAAACCATCGGGAAGGCGATCATGGCGCATTCCCGAATGCTAAGTCAGCACACCACTGGCAATGATGATTGCCACGCGGTGTTATCTGCCCTCCGCTTCGTTACGGGCGGGTTCGCGGCCCCTGGTCGCGATTCTTCCCTCCTCCGCTTCGCTCCCCCGCTCCAAGGCGGAGGTCTATCGAGCCGCAGTCCAGAATCGGGACGGCCGCGAACCTTGGGTCGACATTCCGCAAGGGAGCGCCCCTATTCGGTCTCTCGCACATCCGGTGGTAGCTCGACGGGTTGCGGCCTGGGCGCTCTACACTGCCGGGAGGAAAATCGGCAGTTGAACTGGTAGGGGACGGAAATCCGTGCCCGTGGTGGTCGAGGCGGTATGGGAGTCGGGCGCATGCAGACAGGCGGGGGCGGTAACACCCTCTCGGAATCCGAGATCGTCGAGGCCGCCCTGCGGGTGGTCAGGCAGGACGGCGTGGAGAAGCTGTCCATGCGACGGCTCTCCCGCGAACTCGGAGTTTCACCGATGGCCCCCTATTACTACGTCGCCGACAAGCGGGAGCTACTCGACTTGGTGGCGACCGCGGCGCTGACCGGCGTCCGCAAGCCGCCACCCGAATTCGGCACGTGGCAAATGCGTTTGCGGGATCTCATCGACCAGATCGACGAGAAATTGCGCAAGCACCCGGGTCTCGGCGACGTCCTGATCGAGCAGATGCTCGGCAAACAGCTCGACCTGATCGCGGCCGTGATGGAAATCCTCTTCGACGCCGGTTTCGACGAGCGCAATGTGCTCTCCGCCTACGCCACCATCCACACCTATCTGTTCGGTCGTTCCAAGGTGAACCCGCGCGACCGCTCGTCGCTGGTGGACCGGGTGCTGCCCGAGGCGGTGGAGCGCGCCACCAAACACATGGCGGATCTGCGCGGCAGGTTCTCCTACGACTTCTCGATGGATGTGCTGATCGCCGGTCTGGAAGCTCAGCTTGTCCGGCAGCGCGACAGCCACGTATAGTCAAACTAGAACACGTTCTAGTTTGGGTAGACTGCTCCGGCTGACCATCACTGCCGGGTTCGAGAGGACACTATGACCACCGTCGACGTACCGCACAGCTCGCGATCGGCCGTGCTGCGGGTCTCCGCGGTCATCAACGAGACGGCCGACTCCTGCTCGCTGGTCTTCGACGTGCCCGAGGAACTCAGCGAGCGCTTCGCCTACACGCCGGGCCAGTTCCTGACCCTGCGCATCCCGAGCGACCTGACCGGGTCCGTGGCCCGCTGCTACTCGCTGGCCAGCTCGCCGCACACCGACGACAAGCCGAAGGTGACCATCAAGCGCACCGTCGACGGCTACGCGTCGAACTGGGTGTGCGACAACGTGAAAGCCGGCGACACCATGGAGGTGCTGCCGCCGTCCGGCGTCTTCACCCCCAAGAACCTCGACGAGGACCTGCTGCTGTTCGCGGCCGGCAGCGGCATCACCCCGGTGATGTCCATCCTCAAGTCGGCGCTCGCCCGCGGCAACGGCCGCATCGTGGTGGTCTACGCCAACCGCGACCACGAGTCGGTCATCTTCGCCAGCGAACTACGCGAACTCGCCGACAAGAACCCGCAGCGGGTCGTCGTCATCCACTGGCTCGAAGCCCTCCAGGGCCTGCCGACCGCGGACGCCTTCGCCGCCCTGGTCTCGCCCTACACCGCCTACGAGGCGTTCATGTGCGGCCCCAAGCCGTTCATGGACCGGGTCCACGACGCCCTCGGCCAGCTCGGCGTGCCGCGCAACCGCACCCACGCCGAGGTCTTCAACTCGCTCTCCGGCGACCCGTTCGCCGATGTCGCCCCGGTCGAGGTCAGCGCCGAGGAGGCCGCCGACGCCGCCAGCGTCGAGGTCGAACTCGACGGCGAGACCCACGAGATGACCTGGCCGCGCAGCCAGACCCTGGTCGACATCATGCTCTCCAAGGGCCTGGACGTGCCCTACTCCTGCCTCGAGGGCGAATGCGGCTCCTGCGCCTGCACCGTCCTGGAGGGCGAGGTGGAGATGGAGAACGCGGAGATCCTCGACCCCGAGGACATCGCCAACGGCTACATCCTGGGCTGCCAGGCCCGGCCGGTGACGGACCGCCTGAAGATCCAGTTCTGAGACAACCCAGCTCTCGGAACTCTCAGGGCTTCGCCCCGAACCCCGAAAACGATTCGGCCGCCGCGTTGTCTCACGCGGCGGCCGATATCGTTTGTGGCGTCCGGGCTCAGTACGCCGAGAAGACGTTGTCGATCGAGCCGTAGCGGTGCGCCGCGTAGTTGCAGGCGGCCGAGATGTTCGCGACCGGGTCGTAGATGTCCCACGAGGTGCCGTCGACGTGGTACGCCTGGAACGTCGGGTCGATGACCTGCAGCAGACCCTTGGAGGGGATGCCCGCCGCGGCGTTCGAGTCGTAGAGGTTGATGGCGCGCGGGTTTCCGCCGGACTCACGCTGGATGTTGCGGAAGATGCCGTCGTAGCTGCCCGGAATGCCGCGCTGGTTCATGACCTGCATGGCATTGCGGATCCAGCCGTCCAGATTGTCGGCGAAGACCGGGGGCAGCAACTGGTCGAAGGGGGCGGGCAGGCCCTGCACCGCGGCGCGGACCTGGTCCTGCTGCGGCGCCGGCAGGGAGTTGTTGAGATCGGTGGCCTGCTGCTGAACCTGCTGGGCGGTGCCCTGGAACTCGGGCGGGACGCCGTTGACGTCGGCGGAGGCGGTGCCGGCGGCGATGGCCGAGGCGGCGAGCGCGACGGCGGCGAGGCTGGTGACGGTTCGGACGGGCTGAGCGAAGAATTTATGCATGGCGAATCTCGGTAGCGCAGCGCTGACCACGGCGGGTGTCCCTCGGGACCCTGCCGACGCACTGCATGGATCGTGATGTGTAAGGTGGCGGAACGAGATTCGGGAGATTTCCCAGCTATCATCGTTCGTTCACGCTCTCGCCGAAGGCGGCGGTCTCCGCGTGGGGTGCTCCAGCTCATTTCGAGCTGGTATCGGCCATTGCCGACTGATCACAGAGTGGTCTCGACAAATGAACGTAAACTGAACGCAGGGTGAACAGTCGAGACAAATTCCTCGAGCAATGCATCACAGCAACCCGACAGCGTGGGCTACGCCGCGGTGTTCACCGCTGAGCGCGGTAGTGCGCCCGCTGCTCCGGGGTGAAGTGCTCGGTCGCGTAACTCAACGCCGTGCGGCCCATCGCCGCCGCGTGCGCGTCCAGAAATCCGGTCAGAATCGCGGGATCCACCCGCTTGCCGATCTCGCGCAGCATCCAGCCCACCGCCTTCTGGATCAGATCACGGCGGTCGTCGAGCAGGCGCTCACACAATTCCACGGTGGTGGCGGTCTCCCCCTGTTTGATGAACGCGAAGGTGGTCAGCAACGCCACCCGCCGCTCCCACAGCGAATCCCCCGCCGCGAATTTCTCGAGCAGATCGCGCGGACGCCCCAGCAACCACGGACCGAGAATGAACTCCGCGGAGGCGTCCACCAGATCCCAGTTGTTCACCCGGCCCCGGCGTACCGCCGCCAGATACAACTCGACAATCTCGCGCTGCCGCGCCGCATCGCCCCCGCGCTTGCGCGACGCCTTCGCCATCTCCCCATTCAGAATCACCAACGCGGCCAGCCGATGCTCGTGCACCGGACTGTCGAGCAGTGCGTCGATCTCCGAAAGCGGCATCCCGGCAAACCGTTTCACCGCCTTCCGGGTCTGCGGAACCCGGACGCCGATGAATACATCCCCTTCGCCGTACTCGCCCGGACCGGTCTTGAAAAAGCGCTGCAGATGCACCGCGTCGGCCGGGTCGGCGAGCGCCGCCAAATCCGCTCGCACCGCATCGGCGGTCAAACCATTCGATGCCGCACCGATACCGCTCATCGCGCCTCCCAAGTCAGTTATCCGAGGCCCTCTGGAACGAATCCTGAAGTGACGCCGCATCCCACAACGGTCCGGGTAACTCGCCGGGGACGTCCACGAGCTTTACCGTGTTTCCGCCGCGGCTCGTAAGAGGACCTCGCCAAAATTTCGCATGTGGTCCGCCCCTCCGTACCAGGCGGCGACCAATTCCACGGCCGCCGAACGGGTCCGGTGCGCGGCATCGGCCAACTGCGCGATATCCGCCTCACCGGATTCGGCGGCGGTGGCGGCCACTTCCAGATCGTGGCTGGCGACCAGCAGGCGCATGATGTGGTGCAGATCGATGGTGGCGTCGCCGGTGCGGAACTCGGCGGCGGCCTTCGACTCCGGCGCGGCGGCGGGCGATACGGGCGCGATGACCGTCGACTCGGTCGCGACGGGCGTCGGCTCCGTCAGTGCGTGCGCCGGCTCGGACAGCGCGGCCCCGGGCTCGGCCGGTACAGCCGCGGGTTCGGACAGCGCGGCGATGGGCTCGGACAGCGCGGCGATGGGCTCTGGAACGCTCGAAACCTGCTGCTCGACAACGGGTTCCGGGGCGGCGCGACGACGCGAGGGAGCACCCGCCGGGCGGGTGGACTCGCGGGGCGCCTCGTGCACGCTCTCGCGCAGGGACGCGGCGACCGCCTCCATGCTCTCCAGACTGGCCGGGGCCTCCAGGCTCTCCAGACGCGCCGGAGCCTCCAATCGCTCCGGGGTCTCCAGGCGCTCAGGGGTTTCCAGCCGCTCCGGGAGCTCGTACCGGACGGGCGGCTCGGGGTCCGGCGCGTAGCGGCGCGACACCGGAGGCTCGAATTCGACAGCGGAGCCGGCGCCGAAGACGCTGTCCCGCGGTTCGGCCGGCAGGGCGAAGGACTGAAGCTCGGGGGCGGGACGCGGGCCCAGCGTGTCGCTGTCCATGGCGGACGGCGCCGCGAAAGGCTCACTCTCCGGGGCGGAACGGGTGAACTGCCCGCTGTCGGCGGGACGGGTCAGCGGACCGCTGTCATTGATCGACCGGGCGAACGGCGACCCGTTGGCGGCGGGGCGCGTTCCGAAGGGCTCACCGTTGACCGGCACCGCGAACGGCTCACTGTCGGTGGTGATGCGGGCCGAGAACGGCTCGTCCGCGGCCAGCCGGGCGGCCACGGCCTCCGGGTCCGAGGTGCGCTGCGGCAGATCGGGGGCGCGCTGCGGCAGCTCCGGGTCGCGCTGCGGCAACTCCGGCGCACGCTGGGTCAGGTCGAAATTGCGCTGCGGCAGGTCCGGGGAGCGCTGCGGCAGATCGGGCGCGATCCGGCGCGACAGGGCCTCCGATTCCGGTGTGCTGCGCAGGGTTACGGGCGCCGACGACCACTGCACCTGCTGGTCGTGGCCGTTCCGGCTCAGCCCGTCGTGCCCGTTGCGGGACAGCCCGTCGTGGCCGTTGCGGCTCAGGCCGTCATGTCCGTTGCGGCTGAGGCCGTCATGTCCGTTATGGCTGAGGCCGTCATGTCCGTTGCGGCTCAGGCCGTCATGTCCGTTGTGGGACAACCCGGCGTGCGCGCCGGTATCGATGCCGGTCAGCACCGGATTCGGCGAGGTGCCCGGCGCGTCCGGGTGGGTGAGGCGGTAACCCGGCTGACGCGCGGAACGCGAATCCCCCGGGCCGGTGGTGAAATCGGCATCCATGGCCGCCATTCTTACCGGGCGGTGGCAGCCGGTGCGAGTCGGGCTACGCTCCGGCCGTGCGCCCGGTCACCACGAAACCGGCTCACGACCAACGGTATTGGGGCATTGACGCACACGCCACCCGGTGGCGAACCGGCTCAGCAGGTGGTCGGAGCCGGTACGCCGCGCAACCGGGCGTCCACCCAGTCCAGCGCCGCGGGCAGGCCCAGCACCGCCGCGGACAGGTGTTCCGGCGACGAGTTCAGATTGACGTCGACCGGCACCCCCGCCGCGCAGTACCGGCGGTCGGTGTTCACGATGGCGTCCACCGAGATCAGCGGATCGGTCGGCGAATGCCATTCGAAGATCGGCGTATTCGGCACCCCGTCGTACAGCTCCAGGCTGTTCTCCTGCAGCACCGACAGCACCGTCGGATCGTCGATCAGCGAGGTGCTGGCCGCGAATTCGCGCGCGCTGTGGCCCGCCCCGATGGCCATGATCTCGTTGGTGCAGCCATTGGCCATGGCATTGCGGGCGAACAGGCCCGCGGTGTTCATCTGGGTGCTGATCGGCAGCCGGTCCGGATACTCCCGCTCCAGACCGATGGCGGCCGCCATGGCCAGCCCGAACGCCGGATGCGGCTGGAAGCCCAGCTGGCGCACCATCTTCTCCAGATTCATCGGCACGCCGCCGGTGGCCGCGCCCGCGATCTCCAGTTCCGGCGCGTAGCGCGGGGCCAGCGCCGCCGCCCACGCGGTCGCCATGCCGCCGCCGGAATATCCGGCCATCGCGACCCGGCTGTCACCGAGGCCCAGTTCCGGCGTCCGCTTGACCGCGCGAATCCCGTCCAGGGTGATCTGCCCGCCCAATTTGGCCGCGCCGTAGGCGAAATTCGGTCCGAGGTGGTCCGGCAGCGCCACCGACCAGCCGCGCCGCAGTGCCACGTTCAGGGCGACGGCTTCCTTCACATACAGATTCGGGTCGCTGGTGTACAGCACCCGCGACACCGCGCACTGCGCGCCGAGGCCGTTGATGATGTGCTGATAGGACAGCAGCGGCCCGCCCGGCTGATGCTCGCGCGGCGTCAGCACCGTGGTGACCGCGGCGATCGGGCCGCCCTCGGAGCCGGTGGACCGGAATTTCACCATGGTGACCGTGGTGTCGGGGAACATCAGCAGCGGCGGCATGGGCCGCGTCGCGAGCACGTCGCCCGGTGCGTGGTCGGCGATGTCGGCCGGTTGCGCGTAGAACGGATCCGGGTCGGGCGCGGGATAGATCGGATCCGCGTGCGCCGCGGGCGCCATCGCCGCGAGGGCCAGACCCGCCGAGAACAATCCGAAAATGCGCAGCAACAGCTTGGCTTTCACCAGTTCCTCCACGAATTTCGCAGTGAGAATCGCATGCTTGCCCCACAAGGAGTGTGGTTCGCGAAGGTTGGAGAAGAAATAGCGACACGCCAGCAATCATGATGTCGCTGCGAACTCAACCCATCTGGGTCATGCCCGCCGCCACCACGTTCGCCACATTCAGGATCTCGTCGGCCGTCGGCAACGGCAGCCCGTCCAGCGCGTGCAACCGATCCGTGCTCGCGATGGCCAGCATCGCCGACACCCACGCCGCCGCACAGGCCCGCAGCGTCCCCGGCTGCACCGGGCCCGGCGCACTCGCCGCCAGCACCCGCGCGGTCACGTCCAGCAGCTGATCGCGCATGCGGCGCAACTGTTTGCGCACATCCGGATGGGTGTCGGCCTCGCGCCACATGATGACGCGCAGCACCGAGGAATGGTGATCGCGCAGATTCAGGGCGGCGTCCATATTGACCAGACTCTTGGCCGGATCACCCGGCACCACTACCGAATAGATGTCGTCGATCGGCTCCGGCGGGACGCGCTCGGCCATCAGAGCCGACAGAATCGCGTCCTTGGTCGGGAAGTAGTAGAAGACAAGGCCTTTGGGCACCCCGGCGGCCTCGGCGATGGCCGCGGTGGCCGTGGCGTCGAAACCATTGGCCGCGAACAGCTTCTCGGCGGCATCGAGGATGAGCTGGCGAGCGTCCCCGTCGACCTTCTTGCTGCGACGCTTCCGTGGTGCAGGCACTGCTCGACTTCCTCCTCACGCTTCGAAGCGGAGGCGGCCGCCACCGGTCGGGCGGACGTAGGGAACAAGCATATCGCGCGGATACGCCGGCCTCGTGGGGTCTCCCGCCCTTCACAGGAGAACGAGGCCGGCGCGCCGCGACCCGGTCAGTGGTGCGCCGCGGTGCCGAATCGGCCCGCAACCTCCGGCATCTCGGCCAACGCGACCACGACCGTCAACGCGCCCACGATCCATGCGACCCAGGAGGCGTTGCTGTAGGAGTGGAAGTTCATCACCCACGGGGAGATGAACATCAGGACACCGAGGATGCCGAGCGCTCGGCCCGTCATCGTGGTACCCATATCGCGCAACTGCGCCAGGCCCGCGAGTGCGATCAGCACACCGAGCACGACGAGGGTCCACAGTGCGCGGTCGCTGTGCGCCACCCAGATCGGGGACAGCGCGGCTACTACGCCGAGCACGAATGTCAAGGCGTGCTCCGCGCGACTCATGGTGAACATGGAATGCCTCCTTTGAAAGGCCAGGAAATATGTTCTGATCCCGTTGTAATCCTGATTGACCGCCCGATCAATGAATGCCCGGATACGATTGGGCCGCATCTCGGGTGTGACGGCCGACACGTCGGTGGGGGCCTTCGGGAACCGCTAAGGTGGGCACATGTCGCACTCGGTAGAACAGGTTCTAATTGTTGGTGGTGGACTCGCGGGATTGCGCACCGCAGAGGAGCTCCGACGTGCCGGTTACACCGGTGAACTGACCCTGCTGTGCGACGAGAACCACGCCCCCTACGACCGGCCGCCGCTGTCCAAGCAGTACATGCGCGGCGAAACCGACGACACCGCGCTGCGGCCCGCCGAGTTCTACGCCGAACACGACATCCGGCTGCGCCTGGGCGTCACCGCCACCGGCGTCGACACCGGCGCCCGCCGAGTCCGGATCTCCGACGGCACCGAAGCCGGCTACGACGCTCTGGTCATCGCCACCGGGCTGCGGCCGCGCCGGATCCCCGGGCTGCCCGAGGTCTCCGGCCTCCACGTGCTGCGCTCGCACGACGACGCCGCGGCCATGCGCGAACACCTGGGCTCGGCCCGCAAGGCCGTCATCGTGGGCGCGGGATTCATCGGCTGCGAGCTCGCGGCCAGCTTCCGGGCGCGCGGGCTCGACGTCACCATCGTCGAACCGCAGCCCACTCCCCTGTACGCCGCGCTCGGCGAGCAGGTCGGCGCGCTGGTGGCCCGGCTGCACGAGGCCGAGGGCGTCGAGCTGCGCTGCGGCGTCGGGGTGGAAACGCTTGTCACCGAGGGCGACTCGGTGAGCGGGGTCCGGCTCGCCGACGGCAGCGTCGTCGACGCCGACCTGGTGGTCATCGGCATCGGCTCGGTGCCCGTCACCGAGTGGCTCGACGGCTCCGGCATTCCGCTGGCCACGCCCGCCGACGGCGGCGGCGTGCTCGCCGACGAGACCGGGCGCACCTCGGTCCCCGGCGTCTGGGCACTCGGCGACGTGGCCGCCTGGCCGCACGCCCTTGGTCGCAACAAGCGCGTCGAGCACTGGACCAATGCCGGCGAACAGGCGCAGGTGCTGGCCGCCGCGCTGCTGGGCGGCGCCCCGGCCGAGATCCAGGTGCCGTACGTGTGGAGCGACCAGTACGACATGAAGATCCAGGTGCTCGGCATCCCGGCGCTGGCCGACGAGATCGAGATCGTGGAGGACAAGGGCCGCAAGTTCCTGGCCCACTACCGCCGCGCGGGCACGCTGGTCGCCGTGGTCGGCGCGAGCATGGCAGGCAAGGTCATGAAGGCCCGCGGCGAACTCGCCGCGAACCTTCAGCCAGTGGTTACCGCGGGCTGAACGGGAGCGGGGAACCGCTCGGCTACACCTGGACAAGCAAGACATTCCGACCCGCGGTTCGCGATCAGGCCGGTGCTTTCACTACCGTGCAAGGTGTGATCGTCGCGCTCATCGACTCCGGACTGGGGCTGCTGCCCACGGCCGCCTGGTTGCGGAAGCTGCGGCCCGATCTCGACCTGCTGCTGCTCAACGACCCCGACGGCGCGCCCTGGGGCCCCAAGCCCGAGCAGTGGGTCATCGACCGGGTGCTGGACACCGCGCGCCTCGCCCTGTGCGAGGGCGCGGAAGTCATTGTGCTGCCCTGCAATACGGCCAGCGTCACCGCGCTCGAACACGTCCGCGCCATGGTCGGGCCCGAAGTGCCGGTGATCGGCACCGTGCCCGCCATCAAACCCGCCGCGGCCGCCTGCGAGAAGGTCGCCGTCTGGGCGACCGCCGCCACCACCGGCAGCGCCTACCAGGCCGGGCTGATCGCGCAGTTCGGCGGCGACGCCGAGGTCACCGGGGTCGCCTGCCACGGGCTCGCCGACGCCATCGACCGCGGCGACCTCCCGGTCATCGCCGAGGCCATCGCCGCTGCCGCCGCCCGCACCCCCGCCGACACCGAGGGCATCGTGCTCGGCTGCACCCACTACCCGCTCGTCCTCGACGACATCCTCGCCGCCCTGCCCGCCGGGGTGCGCGTCTTCGACAGCGCCGAGGCCGTGGCCGGGCAGACCCTGCGCCGCATGGACGCCCTCGGACGGCCCACCGCGGGGGCGGGCGGCGTCCGTATCCTGGCCTCCGGACGTTCGGCCCGACTGCCTTCCGCCGCAGCGGCTTTCGAGTCCGGCCGCCTGCTCGGCGCCACCTGCGAGGATCGGCTCACCGCCTCCTGACCCCCCGGACACACGAAAGGGCCGCTCCCCCAAGGGAAGCGG
>NZ_JBHWHH010000120.1:0-23127 GCF_042732555.1 Nocardia sp. NPDC059764 | reverse complement strand
TCAGGCGTTCCTCGGCCGAGGCGGTGGCGAGGTGTGCGTCGACGGCCTCGGTCGCGGGGTTCGCGGTGGCCGGGGTCGCCGTCCAGCGGCCGGCCAGCTCGCGTAGCCGCTCGGCGATCCGGTCGCGGTCGGCCTCGCCGAGGTCGTCGGCGACGCGTTCCCAGCGGTCCAGTTCCGCCCACAGCACGTCGGCGGGGGCGGGCGGGCGCAGGGCGTCGAGGACGAACGCGGCCAGGTCGGCCGGGGTGGGCCGGTCGAAGACGGCGGTGGCGGGCAGCATGGTTCCGGTCGCCAGCGAGAGCCGGTTGCGCAGCTGCACCGCGGTCATGGAGTCCATGCCGAGTTCCTGGAACGGGCGGTCGGCCTCGATGCTCAGGGGCTCGGCGATGCCGAGCACCGCGGCCAGCTGGGCGCGAACCGTGTCCACCACGGCGTCGAGCTGCTGGGTCTCGTCGAGATCGGCGAGCCGGGCCCGCAAGACCTCGGCGGTGTCGGCGGTGACGGCGGCCGGGCGAACGGGTGCGGATCGGCCGGTGTCACCAGGTGTTTCGCTGTCGATACCGAGTTCCCGGGTCCGGAATTCGACGGCTTCGGCGCTGAACACCGGGTTCCCGGCCGGATCGGTCAGATACGCGGTGACCGCGTCCCCGTCCACCGGTCGCACGTGGGCCCGGACGGCGTCCGCGCCCGTGGCGTACAGGCGTACGTTCCGCCAGATGACCGGTGCCAGCACCGAATCCGTGCCGAGGGTGCTCGGCAGGGCCGCGTCCAGCAGTTCCGGGTGCAGGGCGAATCCGGTGGCCTGCACGGCCGATTCGGCGGGCAGGTGGTACTCGGCGGGCTGGTCGGCCGGCACCGGGGTGCCCGGATCGCCGCCGCGGGCCAGGGCGCCGGTGGCGATGGCGGTCCAGGTGCCGCCCGCGGATCTGGCCCGGATTCCCGCGGTGCGGCGGCCGGTGTCGTCGGCCGCGCCGATGACCACGTGCAGCTGGGCCTCCTGGCCCGCGGGGACGGTGAGCGGCCGGGTCAGTTCCAGCTGTTCGATGTGGTCCGCGCCGACTTCGTCGCCGGCCCGCAACACGAGGTCGATGAGGACCGCGGGCGGGACCAGGGTGGTCGCGGGGGTGGTGTGGGAGGCCAGCCAGGGCAGCACGTTCGGGTTCAGGCCGCCGGTGAGCAACACGCTGTCGGCGTCGGGCAGGTGCAGGACGCCGGTCAGCACGGGGTGCTCGATCGGGTCGAAACCCGAGGTGGCGGTGGCGGCGGTCGGGTGCAGCCAGTACCGGTCGCGCTGGAACGCGTAGGTGGGCAGGGCGACCCGGCGCGCGCCGGTCCCGGTGAAGAACGCCTCCCAGTCGACGGTCGCACCGAGGGAGTGCAGCCGCGCCACACCGGCGATGAGGGTGCGGGCCTCGTCGGTGTCGCGTCGTTGCAGGGCGACGGCGGCGGTGTCGGTGATCTGGTCGGCCAGCGGCGCGAGCACCGCGTCGGGTCCGACCTCGGCCAGCACGGTGACGTCGAGGGCGGCCAGAGTGGTTGCGGCATCCGCGAACCGGACCGGCCGGCGAATCTGGTCGACCCAGTACTGCGCGGTGGTGGGCTCGGCGATCCGACCGTTGACGGTCGAGACGAACGGGGTGACGGGTGCGGAGTAGGTGACCGATTCCGCGACGGCGCGGAATTCGTCGAGCATAGGGTCCATCAGGGCCGAGTGGAAGGCGTGGCTCACCGTCAGCCGCTTGTGACGGCAGTCCAGCTGAGCGATAGCCGCCAGGACGGCGTCCTCCGGGCCCGACAGGACCACGGACTCCGGACCGTTCACCGCCGCGATCGACACCGAATCACCGAGCAGCGGAAGCACCGTCGCCTCCGACACCGAGACCGCGACCATCGCACCACCCGTCGGCAACGCCTGCATCAACGCGCCACGCGCGGCCACCAGACGGGCCGCGTCGGCGAGCGAGAGCACACCGGCCACGTGCGCGGCGGCGAACTCACCCACCGAGTGCCCGGCGACGTAGTCGCAGCGAATCCCCCAGTGCGCCAGCAGTCGCGCCAGGGCGACCTCGACGGCGAATAGCGCGGGCTGGGCCATCCCGGTGCCGTCGAGACCGTCACCGGTGGTGATCAGCTCGCGCAGCGACCGGCCCAGCAGCGGGTCGAGGTGCGCTGCGGCCTCGTCGAACGCGGCGGCGAAGACCGGGAAGCATTCGTACAGGCCCATTCCCATGCCGAGACGCTGCGCGCCCTGGCCGGTGAAGACGAAGGCGGTGCCGCCCGATCGCGCGGTGACGGGCTGGGCGTCGGCGAGCGCGGCGACCAGTTCCTCGGTGTCGCCGCCGACCACGGCGGCCCGGTGCTCGAAGGGGGTGCGGGCGGTGGCGAGCGAGTACGCGATATCCAGTTCCCGCACGGTCGAATCCGCGAGGAACTCCCGCAGCCGGGCCGCCTGGGCGTCGACCGCGGCCGGGGTGCGGCCGGAGATCAGCCACGGCACCACCGGCAGTTCGAGCGAGACCGCTTGCGGCTCAGCCGCTTCCGGCTCCGGGGCCTGTTCGACGATGACGTGCGCGTTGGTGCCGCCGAAGCCGAACGACGACACACCCGCCCGGCGCGGCTGCCCCGTCTCGGGCCAGTCCCGCACCTCGTTCAGCAGTTCCACCGACCCGGCGGACCAATCCACCTCGGGCGACGGGGTTTCCGCGTGCAGGGTGCGCGGCAGCACGCCCCGGCGCATGGCCTGGATCATCTTGATCACGCCGCCCACGCCCGCGGCGGCCTGCGAGTGCCCGAAGTTGGACTTGAGCGAGCCCAGCAGCAGCGGACGCTCCCCCGCCCGGTCGCTGCCGTAGGTGGCGAGCAGGGCCTGGGCCTCGATCGGGTCGCCGAGACGGGTGCCGGTGCCGTGGCCCTCGACCGCGTCGACCTCGGAGGCGAGCAGGGCGGCGTCGGCGAGCGCGTCACGGATGACGCGTTCCTGGGAGGGGCCGTTGGGCGCGGTCAGCCCGTTGGACGCGCCGTCCTGGTTGACGGCCGAGCCGCGCAGCACGGCCAGCACCTCGCGGCCCTCGCGGCGCGCGTCGGAGAGTCGTTGCAGCGCGAGCAGTCCCGCGCCTTCGGCCCACCCGGTCCCGTCGGCGCCCGCGCCGAAGGACCGGCACCGGCCGTCCACCGACAGGCCGCGCAGGCGGGAGAACTCCACGAAGGCCTGCGGCGTGGACATGACGGTCACACCGCCGGCCAAGGCCAGATCGCATTCGCCGCGGCGCAGGGACTGCGCCGCCAGGTGCAGCGCCACCAGGGACGACGAGCAGGCCGTGTCGACCGAGATCGCGGGTCCTTCGAGGCCCAGCGAGTAGGCCAGGCGGCCCACCGCGATGCTGCCCGCGCTGCCGGCGAACAGGTAGCCCTCGTGTTCGCCGCCGATGCCGGGGCGAGCGCCGTAGTCGGAGTACATCACGCCCGCGAACACGCCGGTGCGGGAGCCGCGCAGGCTGCGGGGCACGATGCCCGCGGATTCCAGGGCTTCCCAGCCGGTTTCGAGGAGCATGCGCTGCTGTGGGTCGACGGCCAGGGCCTCGCGCGGGGACAGTCCGAAGAAGCCCGCGTCGAACAGGTCCGCGTCCATCAGGAATCCGCCGCCGCGGCTGTAGGACCGTCCGGCCTGTTCGGCGTCGCTGTCGAACAGGGAACCCAGGTCCCACCCGCGATTGGTCGGGAATTCCGAGACCGCGTCGACACCGCGGAACACGAGGTCCCACAACTGATCCGGATCGGTGACGCCGCCGGGGTAACGGCAGCCGACGCCGACGATGGCGATCGGTTCGTCGTCCCTGGCGGCCACCGTGGCCGTCGCCACAGCATGCGGCTTCGCGCCGACCAGCTCACCGGCCAGCCGCTCCGACAGGGTGGCGGGCGTCGGGTAGTCGAAGACCAGGGTGGCGGGCAGGCGCACGCCGGTGGTCTCGGCCAGCCGGTTGCGCAGTTCGACCGCGGTCAGCGAATCGAACCCGAGATCCTGGAAGGACCGGTCCGCGCCGACGGCGCTGGAGCCCGAATGTCCCAGGACCGCAGCGGCATTGGTGCGGACCAGGTCCAGCAGGGCCGCGGCGCGCTCGGTCTCGGACAGCTGGGTCAGGCGGGCGGCGAATCCGTCGCGGGGAGCCTTGCGGGCGCGGGTCGCGGGGGCCAGGCGGCGGAACATCGTCGGGACGTCGCCGGAGGACCGCAGGGCGGCGGTGTCGACGCCGGTGACCGCGAGCAGCGGAACGTCGAGGGCCGTCGCCACGTCGAAGGCGTGCAGCCCGGCGGCGGTCGGCAGCGGCAGAACGCCGATGCGGCGGATGCGCTCGCGGTCGACGGCGTTCATCTCGTCGGTGATGCCGCTGGCCTGCTCCCACAGGCCGTAGGCGATGGACACCGCGGGCAGTCCGAACGAGCGGCGGTGCTGGGCGAGCGCGTCCAAGAAGGTGTTGGCGGCGGCATAGTTCGCCTGGCCCGCCGTGCCGACCAGACCCGCCAGTGACGAGAACAGCACGAACGCACCGAGTTCCAGGTCGCGGGTGGCCCGGTGCAGCGCCCACGCCGCGTCGACCTTGGGCCGCAGCACACTGGTGACCTGGTCGGCGGTCAGCGATTCCACGATGCCGTCGGCGAGCACGCCCGCGGTGTGCACGACCGCGCGCACCGGGTGCGCGGCGACGACGGCGGCGAGCTCGGCCGGATCGGTGACGTCGCAAGCGAGGATCGTGACTTCCGCTCCGCGCTCGGTCAATTCGGCCCGCAGGTCGGTCGCGCCGGGTGCGTCGGGCCCGCGGCGGCTCAGCAGCAGCAGCGAGCGGGTGCCGTGGGTGTCGACCAGGTGCCGGGCGAGGGCCGCGCCGAGGGTGCCGGTGCCGCCGGTGATCAGCACGGTGCCCTGCGTCCACGGGTCGGTGTCGACGGTGGCGGCGCGGGCGCGGATCAAGCGCGGGACATGCAGCGCCCCGGCGCGAATCGCCACCTGCGGCTCACCGCTCGCGAGGGCGGCGTCGAGGGCGTCCCACGAACCGGGGTCCGCGTCGACGTCGAGGAGGGTGAAGCGGTCCGGGTGTTCGGTCTGGGCCGCGCGGACCAAGCCCCAGGCTCCGGCCTGCGGCAGGTTCGCGGCGGCGGGACCGGCCGCGGACTCGGTGAGGAACACCAGCCGGGAATTCGCGAACCGCTCGTCGAGGATGGCGGTGCGCACGACCGCGAGGGTGCGGTGAACGACATCGTGTGCGGCGGAGAGAATCTCCGCGTCCTGGCTGGCGGCGGGCAGCTTGACCACGACCACGGCGGGTGTGCCGGTGACCTCGTCCAGCTCGGCGTATCGGGTGTCCACGCCCGGCACCTCGCCGACCGCCACCCACTCGGTGCGATCGGATGTCGCGGCGGGAGTGGGGATTTCGCTCCACTCCAGTTCGAACAGCGTCTGGTCCGCGCCGGCCGCGGCCTGCGGGCGCAGGGCCAGGGCGTCCACGGCGAGCAGGGTCGCGCCGGATTCGTCGGCGATGAGCATGGCGACCGCGTCGCGCCCGGCCGGGGTGATCCGGACCCGCAGCGCCGTCGCCGGGAAGTCGGGGATCGTGACCCCGGACCACGAGAACGGCAGCAGCGCGGGCCGATCGGTGTCGGAGATGCCCGGGACCAGGGCGTGCGCCGCGGCGTCGAGCAGGGCGGGGTGCACGGTGAACCGGTCGGCCCCGGCGGCGTACTCGTCGTCGAGGGCGAGTTCGGCGAACAGGTCCTCACCGCGCCGCCACAGCGTGCGCAGGCCGTTGAACACCGCGCCGTACTCGTAGCCGTGGTCGGCCGCGCGATCGTAGGCCCCGGTGAGGTCGACCTCCTGCGCGCCGCGCGGGGGCCACTCGCCGATGACGCCGGGGGCGATGCTCGGGTCGGCCCCGCCCAGCAGGCCGGTGGCATGCAGTCGCCAGTCCTGGCCGCCCGCCACGCGGGAGCGGATCTCCACCTGCCGCTTGCCATCGCCGTCGGCGGCGGCGATGCTGACCCGGATCGTCACCGGCTGATCGGTGAGTTCCAGCGGCGCGGCGATGGTGAATTCCTCGACCCGAGAAGATTCTTCGGTGATTTCCGCGGCGGCCCGGAAGGCCAGCTCGAGCAGCAGCGTGCCGGGGACGATGGTGGCGCCGTCGATGGTGTGCTGGGTCAGCCAGGGCTGGGTATTGGGGTCGAGCACCCCGGTGAGCAGCGCGCCGTCGATGTCGGACAGGTGCAGCACTCCGGTGAGGATCGGATGGTCGACCGGGTCGAAACCCGAGGCGGCCGAGGCGGTGTTGGGGTGCAGCCAGTACCGCTCGCGCTGGAACGCGTAGGTGGGCAGCGCGACCCGGCGGGCGCCGGTGCCGGCGAAGAACGCCTCCCAGTCGATGCCGATGCCGTGCGTGTGCAGGTCCGCGAAGCAGCGGACGAGGGTGTCGGCTTCGGCGCTGTCGCGGCGCTGCATCGCGATTGCGGGGGTGTCGGTGACGGCTTCCAGCAGCGGGGTGAGCACGGCGTCGGGGCCGATCTCGGCGATGGCGCTGACGCCGAGTCCGGCGAGCGTCGTCGCGGCGTCGGCGAAGCGGACGGCCCCGCGCACCTGGTCCACCCAGTAGTCCGCGCCCGCCGGCTCGGTGACCTGACCGGTGAGGGTGGAGACGAACGGGATGGTGGACGGCGAGTAGGTGATGGTCTCGGCGGCCGCGCGGAACTGCTCGAGCATGGGGTCCATCAAGGCCGAGTGGAAGGCGTGGCTCACCGTCAACCGCTTGTGACGGCAGTCCAACCGGGCCACGACCGCCAGGACGGCGTCCTCGGGACCGGACAGGACGACCGATTCCGGACCGTTCACCGCCGCGATCGACACCGAATCACCAAGCAACGGCAGCACCGTCGCCTCGGACACCGAGACCGCGACCATCGCACCACCCGTCGGCAGCGCCTGCATCAACGCGCCACGCGCGGCCACCAGCCGAGCGGCGTCGGCCAGCGAGAGCACACCGGCCACGTGCGCGGCCGCGAACTCACCCACCGAATGGCCCGCCACCGCACGGACATTCACGCCCCAGGAGCGCAGCAGCCGCCACTGGGCGACCTCGACGGCGAACAGCGCGGGCTGAGCCATCCCGGTGCCGTCGAGTCCCTCACCGCTCGTGATCAGTTCTCGCAGCGACCGGCCGAGCATCGGATCCAGCAGGGCCGCGATCTCGTCCAGGGCCTCGGCGTAGACCGGGAAGCGAGCCGCCAGTTCCGCGCCCATGCCGATCCGCTGCGCGCCCTGACCGGTGAAGACCACACCCAGCCCGCCGTCACCGGCGAGTATGGGCGCGGTGTCGGCGGCGTCCGCGCCCGGCCACAGCACGGTGCGGTGCTCGAAGGCGGTGCGCGCGGTGGCCAGCGAGTAGGCGATATCCAGTTCACCGGCGGGCGAACCCGCCACGTACTCACGCAGTCTGGCGGTCTGCGCTTCGACGGCCTCGGGGGTGCGGCCCGAGACGAGCCACGGCACCACGGGCAGTTCCACCGTGACCGGTCGCGGCTCAGCGGTTTCCGGCACCGGAGCCTGTTCGACGATCACGTGCGCGTTGGTGCCGCCGAACCCGAACGACGACACGCCGGCCCGGCGCGGCTGCCCGGTCTCGGGCCAGTCCCGCGGCTCGACGAGCAGCTCCACCGCCCCCGAAGACCAATCCACTTCGGGGGTGGGGGTTTCCGCGTGCAGGGTGCGGGGCAGCACGCCGTGCCGCATGGCCTCGATCATCTTGATCACGCCGCCCACGCCCGCGGCGGCCTGGGAATGCCCGAAGTTGGACTTCAGCGAGCCCAGCAGCAGCGGCTGCCGGCCGGCCCGATCGCTGCCGTAGGTGGCCAGCAGGGCCCGCGCCTCGATCGGGTCGCCGAGCCGGGTGCCGGTGCCGTGGCCTTCCACGGCGTCGACCTCGCCGGCGGACAGGCGGCTGTCGGCCAGTGCCGCCCGGATGACGCGCTCCTGCGCGGGGCCGGACGGCGCGGTCAGACCGTTGGAGGCGCCGTCCTGATTGATCGCGCTGCCTCGGATGACCGCCAGGACTTCACGCCCCGCGGCCACCGCGTCCGACAAACGTTGCAGCACAAGTAAACCAGCGCCTTCGGCCCAGCCGGTGCCATCCGCGCCGGCGCCGTAGGAGCGGCAGCGGCCGTCCTCCGACAGACCGCGCAGCCGCGAGAACTCCACGAACGCCTGCGGCGTCGACATCACCGTGACACCGCCCGCCAGCGCCAGGTCGCATTCCCCGCGCCGCAGGGACTGCGCCGCGAGGTGCAGCGCCACGAGCGAGGACGAGCACGCGGTGTCGACCGAGATCGCCGGACCCTCCAGGCCCAGCAGGTACGCCAGGCGGCCCACCGCGATACTGCCCGCGCTACCGGCGAACAGATACCCCTCGAACTCCCCGCCCACACCGGGCCGCGCGCCGTAGTCGGAGTACATGAGCCCGGCGAACACACCGGTCTGGGTGCCGCGCAGCGCGCGCGGCACCAGTCCCGCCGATTCCAATGCCTCCCAGCCGGTTTCGAGCAGAAGTCGCTGCTGCGGGTCCATGGCCAGCGCCTCGCGCGGGGACAGCCCGAAGAAGCCCGCGTCGAACCGGTCCGCGTCGAGCAGGAATCCGCCGCCGCGGCTGTAGGACCGGCCCGCCTGCGCGGCGTCGCTGTCGAACAGCGAGCCCAGGTCCCAGCCGCGATTGGTCGGGAATTCCGAGACCGCGTCCGCGCCCCGGGTGACCAGGTCCCACAGTCCCGCCGGGTTCACGACCCCGCCCGGGTAGCGACATCCCAGTCCCACCACGGCGATCGGCTCGCGCATCGATTCCTCGACGGCGGCCAGCTGCTTGCGAGCCTGATGGGAATCCGCGATCGCACGCTTGAGGTATTCGCGCAGCTTCGCCTGGTCGGACATCGGCCGCCGCCTTTCGGTTGAGGTCGGAAGAGGAAGGGAGGTAGGGGAATTCAGTCGAGCTCGTCGATGAGCGCGTAGAGCTCGTCGTCGGTCGCCGCGTCGAGATCGCCCTCGAAGCCGGTGTCGGCGGTGACCAGGCTCAGCAGTTCCCGCAGCCGGGCCGCGATGGCCGCGGCCTGGCCGGTGGCGGTCAGCGCGGCCGTGATGGACGGGCGCAGGCCGTCGATCAATTCGAGGACCGGCACTTCGGTTGTGCCGGTGTCGAATCCGAGCTGTCCGGCCAGGTGTTCGGCCAGGGCGGCCGGGCTGGCGTGATCGAAGATCAGCGTGGCGGGCAGCGCCAGGCCGAGCGCCTTGCCGAGGTCGTTGCGCAGTTCGACCGCCATGAGCGAATCGAAACCGAGCTCCTGGAAGGACCGGTCCCGGGTGACGGTGGAGTCGTCGGCGTGGCCCAGGGCCGCGGCGGCGCGGGCCCGGACCAGATCGGCGAGCGCCTGGATGCGCGCGTCGGGGTCGAGTCCGGCCAGCCGGGCCGTCCGATCCGGTGCGGCCGAGGCCGCCGCGGCGGCGCGGCGCGCCTTGGTGCGCACCAGGTCCCGCAGCGGTGCGGGCACCCCGGACTCGTTGGCGCGCAGGGCTTCCTGGTCGATCCGGGTCACCGCGAGCACCGGTTCCCCGGTGCGGACGGCGGCGTCGAACAGCTCCAGGGCCTCGGCCGGGTCGAGGGGCAGCAGACCCGAGCGGGCGAGCCGCCGCAGGTCCACGTCCTCGAGGTGGCCGCTGAGTTCACTGCTCCCGGCCCACAGGCCCCACGCCAGCGAGGTCGCGGGCAGGCCCTGGGCGTGCCGGTGTTCGGCGAGACCGTCCAGGTAGGTGTTGGCGGCCGCGTAGTTCGCCTGGCCGGCGGTGCCGAGCAGGCCCGCCACCGAGGAGTACAGGACGAAGGCCGAGGGCTGGTGGGCGAGGGTGAGTTCGTGCAGGTGCCAGGCCGCGTCGAGCTTGGGCCGCAGCACCCGGTCGAGTTGTTCGCGGGTGAGGGCGGTGACGACACCGTCCTCGGTGCGGCCCGCGGTGTGCACGACCGCGCCGATGGTGCGGTCGCCGATGGCGGCGGCGAGCGCGGCACGATCGGTCACGTCGACGGCCACGATGGCGACCCGCGCACCGAATTCGGCCAGCTCCGAGCTCAATTCGGCCGCGCCGGGAGCGGCGGGGCCGCGGCGGCTGAGGAGCAGCAGGTCCCGGGCGCCGTGCTCGGCCACCAGATGGCGGGCCAGCAGGGTGCCCAGGGTGCCGGTGCCGCCGGTGATCAGGACCGTGCCCCGCGACCAGTCCGGGGTCTCCCCCGCCACCTGCCGCATCCGCTCGAGGCGGGGTGCGAACAGTTCGCCGTCGCGCACCACGACGTGCGGTTCACCCGTGGTGGCGGCCCGGTCCAGGATGTCGCGTGAGCGTTCGGACTCGTCGATCTCGACGACGGTGACCCGGCCCGGGTTCTCCGCCTCCGCCGACCGGACCAGGCCGCGGATGCCCGCGTGGCCGAGTTCGCCCGCGGCGGTGACGATCGCGAGCCGCTCGCCCTCGGACTGCGCGAGCCAGTCGCGAATGGTCTCCAGGGTGGCGTGCAGCACGGCTTTGGGCGAGCCGGTGGGCGCTTCGATGATCTGCACCCCGACGCCGTCGCCCTCGGTCCGCACCGGCCGCAGCCGCGGCACGAGCAGACCGTCCACCTCGGTGGCGGCCGTGACGGCCGTGCGGGCCCGCAGGACCAGTGAATCGACGGTGACCACCGGCGCTCCGGCCGAATCGTCGGCGTGCAGCGACACCCGCAGCGCGTCGGCGCCGGCGTCCTCCAGGTCGATGCGCACCCGCAGCGCGGTCGCTCCGGTCGCGTGGACCCGCACGCCGCTCCAGGCGAAGGGCAGCCACGACCGGGCCGACTCGTCGGTGACGCCCGGCAGCAGCGCGTGCAGCGCGGCGTCGAGCAGGGCCGGGTGCAGGTCGACGTGGTCGCCGTGGCGCGCCTCCGGGAGTTCGACCGCGACGAACAGGGATTCGTCGGTCCGGCGCACCCGCCGCAGCCCCTGGAACGCGGGACCGTACTGGTAGCCGAGGTCGTGCAGCCGCTCGTAGACGCCGGTGAGGTCGAACTCGGAGTCGTCGATCGCGCCGACGGTGCCCGCGGTGCGGTCCTCGGTGCGGGCGACCACGAATCCACTGGCGTGTGTGACCCATTCGCCATCGTCGGTGCGACGCGAGTGGACTTCGGCGCTGCGGCGGCCCAGTTCGTCGGGCAGCCCGATGCCGACCTGGACGGTGGTGCCGCCCGGCGGCAGCACCAGCGGCGCGCCGATGGTGAGTTCGGCCAGCTCGTCGCAGCCGACCCGGCCCGCGGCGTGCAGGACCATGTCGACCAGCGCCGTGCCCGCCACGACCGGCAGGCCGTCGAGGGCGTGATCGGCCAGCCACGGCACGGATTCGACGCTCAGGCGCGTGGTGAACCGGACCTCGTCGCGATTCGCGATCGGGACGGCCGCGCCCAGCAGCTCGTGGTCGGCGGCCCCCAGGCCCAGACCGGCGAGATTCAGTGTCCGGGCGGCGGGTTCGAGCCAATACCGCTTGTGCTGGAAGGGGTAGGTGGGCGCGGTGACTCGGCGCGCGCCGGTGTACAGGCTGTCCCAGTCCACGCGGTGGCCGCGCATCCCCGCGACCGCCACCGCCGCGGTCAGGGTCTGCCGCTCCGAACGGCCGCGACGCAGCACGGGCGCGGTGAAACCGTCGGTGGCGGTGAGGGTCTGCTGCGCCAGCGCGGAGAGCACCCCGTCGGGCCCGATCTCCACGAAGTCGGTGACGCCGGCGCTCTCGAGGTAGCGGATGCCGTCGAGGTAGCGCACCGCGAGGCGGATGTGGCGGACCCAGTACCCGGGGTCGGTCACCTCCTCCACCGTCGCCAGGGTTCCGGTGACATTGGAGACCAGGGGAATGGTCGGCGGCCGGAAGTCCAGATGCGCGATGGCGCGGTGGAATTCGTCGAGCACGTCGTCCATATGCGGGGAGTGGAAGGCATGGCTGACCGGCAGCTGACGCACCTTGCGGCCGCGTTCGCGCCACAGCTCGGCGACCGCGGCGGCCGCGTCGGCGTCACCGGAGATGACGGTCGAACGCGGACCGTTGATCGCGGCGATCACCACGGCGTCCGCGTAGCCTGCCAGGTCCGGGGCCAGCTCCGCCTCGGTGGCCTCGACGGCGATCATCGCGCCGTGCGAGCGGGCCGCCTGCATGAGCCGGCCGCGCGCCGAGACCAGCGTCGCGGCGTCGGCCAGACCGAGCACCCCGGCGGCGTGGGCGGCGGCGACCTCGCCGATCGAGTGGCCGGTCAGGTAATCCGGTCGCAGACCGTGACTTTCGACGGTCCGGTACAGGGCCGTCTCGACGGCGAACAGCGCGGCCTGCGCGAAATGCGTCTGGTCGAGCAGCGCCGAGTCGGCGGAGTCCTCCGGAGCGAACAGCACCTCGCGCAGCGGGCGCGCCAGACCGGGGTCCAGCAGCGCGCAGATCTCGTCGAAGACGCCCGCGAAAACCGGTGAGGTCTCATACAGTTCGCGGCCCATCCCGAGCCGCTGACTGCCCTGCCCGGTGAACAGCATGCCCAGCTTCCCGCGCGATCCCCGCTGCGCCCGGGCGACGGCGGTGTTCGGCCGGTCCTGAGCGATGTCGTCGAGGGCCCGGGCCAGCTCGGCGGGGTCACCGGTGATGGCGGCGCGCACATCGTGCCGCGCGCGTCCGGTCGCCAGGGTGAGACCGAGATCGGCCGGGCGGGCGTCGGTTTCGGCCAGGTGGTCGCGCAACCGGGCGGCGACCTCCCGCAGTCCGGCGTCGTCCTTGGCGGACAAGATCCAGGGCACCGGCTGCTCCGGCGCGACCGCGACGGCGGTCCGCGGGGCGGGCTGCTCGAGAATGACGTGCGCGTTGGTGCCGCTGACACCGAACGACGACACTCCGGCCCGGCGCGGCCGCCCGGTGTCCGGCCACGGCCGGGCCTCGGTCAGCAGGCGCACCGCGCCCGACGACCAGTCCACGTGCGGGCTGGGCTTTTCGGCGTGCAGGGTGCGCGGCAGCACGCCCCGGCGCATGGCCTCGATCATCTTGATCACGCCGCCCACGCCCGAAGCCGCCTGCGAGTGACCGATATTCGACTTCAGCGATCCGAGCCACAGCGGACGGTCGTCCGCGCGATCGCTGCCGTAGGTGGCGAGCAGCGCCTGCGCCTCGATCGGATCGCCCAGCCGGGTGCCGGTGCCGTGCGCTTCCACGGCGTCCACCTCGGCGGCGGACAGTCCGGCGTCGGCCAGGGCCGCGCGGATCACCCGCTCCTGCGCGGGGCCGGAGGGCGCGGTGAGGCCGTTGGACGCGCCGTCCTGGTTGACGGCGGTGCCGCGCAGCACGGCCAGCACCTCGTGCCCGGCGGCGCGGGCGTCGGAGAGTCGTTGCAGCACGACCAGTCCCACGCCCTCGGACCAGCCGGTGCCGTCGGCGTCAGCGCCGAACGCCTTGCAGCGGCCGTCTGCGGACAGGCCGCGCTGCCGGGAGAACTCGACGAAGGTGTTCGGGGTGGACATGACGGTGACGCCGCCGGCGACCGCGAGATCGCATTCGCCGCTGCGCAGCGACTGCGCGGCCAGGTGCATGGCCACCAGCGAGGACGAACAGGCGGTGTCGACCGTGATCGCGGGACCCTCGAAGCCGAAGGTGTAGGCCAGTCGGCCGGAGATCACGCTGGACAGGTTGCCCGCCAGCAGCAGGCCCTCGAATTCGCCTGCCGCGCCCTGCACCCGGATGGCGTAGTCGTCGTACATGGCGCCGGTGAAGACGCCGGTGCGGCTGCCGCGCAGGGTGGCCGGGTCGATGGCCGCGTATTCCATGGCCTCCCAGGCGGTTTCGAGGAGCAGGCGCTGCTGCGGGTCGGTGGCCGTGGCCTCGCGCGGGGAGATGCCGAAGAAGTCGGCGTCGAACAGGTCGGCGTCATAGAGGAAGCCGCCGTTCTTGGTCGAGGAGGTGCCCGGCCGTTCGGAGCGCGGATCGTAGAGCTCGTCCACGTTCCAACCCCGGTTGACCGGGAACTCGCCGATGGCGTCGACGCCGTCGGCGACGAGCTGCCACAGGTGGCCGGGTGTGCGGACGTCGCCGGGATAGCGGCAGGCCATGCCGACGATCACGATCGGATCGTCCTGGGCGGTGCGGGCTTTCACCGCCATCGTGGCGGCGGGCTGCTTCGGCCGCAGCAGTTCCCCCAGGTGGGTGGCCAGCGCGGTCGGCGACGGGTGGTCGAAGACGACGGTCGCGCCCAGGGTGAAACCGGTCTCGGTGCCGATCCGGTTGCGCAGTTCCAGCCCGGCCAGCGAGTCGAAGCCCAATTCCCGGAACGCGCTGTCGGCGTCGAGGCCCGAGGCCGAATCATGGCCCAGCACAGCGGCGCTCACGCCCAGCACGTACTCCAGCAGCGCGTCGGCGCGCCGGTCGTCGGCGAGGGCGGTCATGCGGTCGGCCCAGGTGCCGCCCGCGGTCCGGGTCCCCCGGCGCACGGGTGCGCGCAGGATGGCCGGGGCTGCCGCGGCGGGCACGCCGTAGTCGATGGTCGCCGCGACCACGACCGGTTCGGGGCTGCCGAGCGCGGTGTCGAACAGCGCCAGACCCGCCTCGACCGTCAATGGCGGTGCGCCCAGGCGCTTCCAGCGCTCGACATCGGCGGCGGACAGACCCGTCCCCATGCCGACCGAGGTGTCCCACAGACCCCACGCCAGGGAGCGCGCGGGCAGGCCGGCGGCGGCCCGATGCGCGGCGAGGCCGTCGAGGTAGGCGTTGGCGGCGGCGTAGTTGCCCTGTCCCGCCGTACCGATGGTGCCCGACAGTGAGGAGAACAGGATGAACGCGTCGAGATCCAATGCGGCCGTGGCCCGGTGCAACTGCCAGGCGGCGTCGACCTTCGGGCGCAGCACGGTGTGGATCTGCTCGGCGGTCAGCGTGTCGATCATGGCGTCGGCGAGCGTGCCCGCCGCGTGCACGACCACCCGCAGCGGACGGTCGGCCGGGATCGCGGCGAGGACCCCGGCGACGGCGTTCGGGTCGGCCATATCGGCGGCGAGCACCTCGACGGTCGCACCGGCGGCGCGCAGGTCGGCGGCCAGGTCCTCCGCGCCCGGGGTGGCCGGGCCGCGGCGGCTGACCAGCAGCAGGTGGCGCACCCCGTGTTCGGCGACCAGGTGGCGGGCGAACAACGCGCCGAGTCCGCCGGTGCCGCCGGTGATCAGCGCGGTGCCGTCGGTGCGGATCGGAGCGCCGGTGAATTCGGTTGTGCGCGTGGCGACCCGGGCGATGTGCAGCGCGCCGTCGCGGACGGCGAGCTGGGCCTCCCCGGAGGCAGCGGCGCGGTTCGGCCACTCCCCGATCTCGTCCCGCGCCGGAATGTCGAGCACCAGCACCCGTCCGGGGTGTTCGGTGGCGGCGACGCGGGCGAGGCCCCATACGGCGGCGCCGGCGAGGTCGTCGACCCGCTCGCCCGCGGTGGCGGCCACCGCGCCACGGGTGACGAGGACGAGCGGCGAGCTCGCCTCGGCCAGGTGGCGCTGGATCGATTCGGTGGCCAGGATCGTGGCCGCGTGCACCTCTTCGGGAGTGTCTCCGGGTTCGAGGACGAGGGTCTCGACTTCGGTTCCGGTGGACTCGGATTCGGGCAGCGGCTGCCAGGCCAGGGCGTACAGCGGCGGCCTGGTGACCAAGCCCTCGACGGCGGTGGGCCGGAAGTCCAGCGCCCCGATGACGGCCACCAGGGCGCCGTCATCGGTGGTGACGGTGATCTCGGCCGACGTCCGGCCGGTGCGGATCAGGCGGGCCCGTAGGGCGCTCGCGCCCGGAAGGCTCACGCGCACCGCCGAGAACGCGTACGGCAGCAGCATCTCCCGGGGCCCGGCGGCATCGGCCAGGTCCAGCACCAGCGGGTGCAGGACGGCGTCGAGCAGCGCGGGATGGAGGCCGTAGCGACCGGCCTCGTCGACGCGGGCATCGGGCAGTCGGACTTCCGCTAACAGCGCGTCGTCGGTGCGCCACCAGCGGGTCAGGCCACGGAAGGCGGCGCCGTACCGGTAGCCGAGGCCCGCGAGCCGGTCGTAGGCGTGCTCGATCGGCTCCTCGACGGCATCCGGCGCGGGCCACTCGTCGCCGAGGCCGGGGGCGGGCGCGGCGGCGAGGTCGAAGAAGCCGGAGGCGTGCCGCGACCAGGGCGCGTCCTCGGCGGTCCGGGCGTGGATCGTGAAGGGCCGCCGCTCGTTCGCGCCGGCGGCGCCGGCGATCAGCTGCACCTCGACCGAACCGTCCAGCGGCAGTGCGGCTTCCACCACGACTTCGGAGACCTGTTCGGCGCCCAGCAGATTCGCCGCGGCGATGGCGAAGTCCACGAAGGCGGCGGCGGGCAGGATCGGCGCACCAGCGATGACGTGGTCGCGCAGCCAGCCGTGTTCGGCGGTGGTCAGGGTGCCACTGAAGAGCACCTCGTCCCGGTCCGCGCGATCCACCCGGGTGGTGAGGATCGGATGCCCGGCGGCGGGCCGCTCGGTGCCCCCGCGCAGCCAGTAGCTGCCGCGCTGGAACGCGTAGGTGGGCAATTCGACCGTGGCCGAGCGTGATTCGACCAGGGCGGTCAGGTCGGCGGGCGCGCCGTGGACGTGCGCGGTGGCCAGACCGGTCACGAAGGTGTCGTCCTCGGGGCGGCCGCGGCGCAGCAGGGGCACCGCGATCGACGCCGGGGTCGCGAAGGATTCCCGGGCCATGGCGGTGAGCACGGCGTCAGGGCCGATCTCCACGAACAGCCGGACGTCGTCGTCCTCGAGCCGGCGCACGGCGTCCAGGAAGCGCACGGTGCCGCGCAGCTGCCGCACCCAGTGGTCGGGCGAGGTGAGGTCGGCCTGCTCGGGCGAGAGCGCGGACACCACGGGAATCACGGGGTCGGTGAAGGACACCGACTCGGCGACGGCCCGGAACTCCGCCAGCGCGGAATCCATGTGCGCGGAGTGGAAGGCGTGGCTGACCCGCAGCGTGTGGGTGCGGTGACCCGCGGCCCGCCAGCGCTCGGCGACGGCCTCGGCGGCATCGGTGTCACCGGAGATCACCACGGAGGCAGGTCCGTTCACCGCCGCGATATCCACCGCGTACCCGTCGAGGGAGGCGGCCACCTCGTCGGCGGGCACGCCGATGGCGATCATCGCCCCACCCGCTCGCGCCGCCTGCATCAGCCGACCGCGCGCGGCGACCAGCTTCGCGGCGTCGGCCAGTCCGATGCCACCGGCGACGTGCAGTGCCGCCAGCTCACCGATCGAATGACCGGCCACCGCATCGGGAATCAGGCCCAGTTCACGGCACAGCGCGGCGAGCGCCACCTCCACCGCGAACAGGGCGGGCTGGGTGTACTCGGTCCGGTCCAGGGCGTCGGCGTGGTCGCGGACGACCTCGCGCAGCGGCAGCGCCAGCCACGGGTCGAAGGCCGCGCACACCTCGTCGAAGGCCGCGGCGAACGCCGGGAAGGCGGCATAGAGCTCCTGCCCCATACCGAGACGCTGCGCGCCCTGACCGGTGAACAGGAACGCCGTGCGCACGGCACGTGCGGCCCGGCCCGAAACCAGCTGCGGCGCATCGGTTCCATCGCGCAGGGCAGCCAGACCGGCTCGGAAATCCGCGTGGGTGCGGCCGACCACGACCGCACGTTCGGGCAGCAGCGCCCGGGTCCGCACCAGCGAGTACGCGAACGCGCCGATCGAAGCGTCCGGCCGAGCGGCCAGGAACTCGTCCAGCTTCCCCGCCTGCCCACGCAGGGCCTGACGGTCGCGACCCGACACCACCCAAGCCACCGGCCGAACGACCGCACCGTCCGTGGACGCGGCAGGCTCGGTTCCGGGGAATGTGGTTGGGCGGGGTTCGGACTCGGCTTCCTCCAAGACCAGGTGGGCGTTGGTGCCGCTGATGCCGAAGGAGGACACGCCGGCCCGGCGCGGCTGCTCGCCGCGCGGCCAGTCGCGCCGCTGGGCCAGCAGTTCGATGCTGCCCGCCGACCAGTCGACGTGCGGGGTGGGCGCGTCGAGGTGCAGGGTGCCGGGCAGCACGCCGTGCCGCATGGCCTGCACCATCTTGATCACACCGGCCACACCGGCGGCCGCCTGCGCGTGACCGATATTGGACTTCAACGATCCCAGGTAGAGGGGCCGGCCCGAGTCACGCTGTGCGCCATAGGTAGCGAGCAGGGCGTCGGCCTCGATCGGGTCGCCCAGCGCGGTGCCGGTGCCGTGCGCCTCCACCGCGTCGACCGCGCCGGCGGTCAGCCCGGCGTCGGCGAGGGCCGCGCCGATGACGCGCCGCTGCGCGGGACCGTTGGGCGCGGTCAGGCCATTGGACGCGCCGTCCTGGTTGATGGCGGTGCCGCGAATGACACCGAGCACCCGGTGGCCATTGCGGCGCGCGTCGGAGAGCCGTTCCAGCAGCAGCACGCCCGCGCCCTCGGCCCACGCCGTGCCGTCGGCTGCGGCCGCGAACGGCTTGCAGCGGCCGTCGGGCGCGAGGCCGCGCTGGCGCGAGAACTCCACGAACATCCCGGGATTGGCCATCACGGCCGCGCCACCGGCCAGCGCCAGGGCGGACTCCCCCGCCCGCAACGAGCGCACCGCGAGGTGAATGGCGACCAGCGACGAGGAGCACGCGGTGTCCACGGTCAGCGCGGGGCCGAGCAGGCCCAGTTGGTAGGCGATGCGACCCGACATCACGCTGTTGGCGGTACCGGTCAGCACGTAGCCCTCGGTGCCCGCCGCGGGCGTGTGCATACGCGGGCCATAGTCGGAGACGGTCGCGCCGACGAACACGCCCGTCCGCGACCCGGCGAGCGACTGCGGATCGATGCTCGCGTGTTCGATGGCCTCCCAGGAGGTTTCGAGCAGCAGCCGCTGCTGCGGGTCCATGGCCAGCGCCTCGCGCGGCGAGATGCCGAACAGGCCCGCGTCGAACTCGCCGGCGTGCTCGAGGAAGCCGCCGAGCCGCACGTAGCTGCCGCCGGGCCGGTCCCCGTCGAAGAGGGCCTCGTCCCACCCGCGGCCGGCCGGGAATTCGGTGATGGCGTCGATGCCGTCGGCCACCACCCGCCACAGGTCGTCGGGTCCGGCGATGCCGCCGGGATAGCGGCAGGCCATGCCGACGATGGCGATGGGTTCGTCACCGGCGGCCGTGAACGCCTCGGCCGCACCGTCGTGCGCGGTGCCGGTGAGCGCGGCGTTCAGGTAGTCGATCAGGGCCGCGGGTGTCGGGTAGTCGAACAGCAGTCCGCCGGGCAGGCTCAGGTCGGTGGCGCGGGCGAGGGCCTTGCGCAGCTCGACGCCGAGCAGGGAATCGAAACCGAGGTCACGGAAGCGGGCGTGGGTGTCGACGCGTTCGGTGGCGTCGAAGCCGAGCACGGCCCGGATGTGGCCGGTGACCAGTGCGTCTACGTCGATGTCCGCCACCGCGGGAGGCGCGACCGCCACCTCCGCCGGGACGGACCTGGCCGTCGCCGTGGCGACCGCGGGCACGGCAGCACCGCCCAGCAGCGAATACCGGCGGCGCTGGAACGGATACGTCGGCAGATCCACGACTCGCGCACCGGCCCCGGAGAACAGTGCGGTCCAGTCGATCCGCGCGCCCCGGGTGAACAACTGCCCCGCCGCGGTCACGATGGTGGCGGGTTCGTCGCGATCCGGGCGCAGGGCCGGGACGGCGGTGATCCGCTCGGCGTCGACGGCCGCATCGGCGATCATGGCCGAGCACACCCCGTCGGGGCCGAGCTCGAATGCCTGTGTCACGCCGTAGGTTTCGAGCACGCGGACGGCGTCCACGAATCGGACCGGCTGCCGGATGTGCTCCACCCAGTAGTCCGCCGACGCCCACTCCTGCGCCGGTCCCCCTGTCACCGAGGACACCGCCCGCAGGGTCGGCTGCGCGAAGGTCAGGGTCCGCACCACCGCGGCGAACTCGTCGAGCATCGGCTCCATGAGCGGCGAGTGGAAGGCGTGGGAGACATTGAGCCGCTTGGTCTTCCGCCCCATAGCGGTCACCAGGGCGGCGACCTCGACCGCGCCGCGCTCCTGTCCGGCGACGACGATCGCGCGCGGCCCGTTGACGGCGGCGATCCCCAGCTCGGACAGTCCGGCCAGCAGTGGCGCGACCTCGTCCTCGGTGGCCTCCAGCGCGATCATGGCCCCGCCGCTGGGCAGCGCCTGCATGAGCCGTCCGCGCGCCGCGACCAGGGTGGCCGCGTCGGCGCGCGACAGCACCCCCGCCACGTGCGCCGCGGCGATCTCACCGATGGAGTGCCCGGCGACGAAATCCGGTGCGATACCCCAGGATTCGATCAACCGATACAGCGACACCTGCAACGCGAACAGCGCGGGCTGCGCGTAGCCGGTCCGGTCCAGGTCCTCGCCGGTGGCGACGAGGTCACGCAGCGGCCGGTCCAGGACCGGATCCAGATGCGCGGCGATGGCATCGAATTCCGCGGCGAAGACCGGGAATTCGCGGTAGAGCTCCAGGCCCATCCCGATCCGCTGACCGCCCTGGCCGGAGAACACCACCGCCAGCTCGCCCGGCTCGACCGAGCCGGTCGCCAGCTGCGGCGCGGGCAGCCCTGCGGCGAGCGCCTCGAGCGCGCGCCGCCGGGCCGGGCCGTCGCCCGTGGCGACCACGGCACGGTGGTCGAACGTCGTCCGGGTCGTGGCCAGCGACCACCCCACATCGGCGGGATCCTGCGAGGTGAGTTCGGCGAGCCGCGTCGCCTGGTCGGCGAGCGCTTCGGGCGTGCGCGCCGAGAGCACCCACGGCGCGACCGCGAGCGGACGGCCCGTCTCGGCCACCGGCTCGGTCGCCGGCGCTTCGCCGACCACGAGGTGGCAGTTGGTGCCGCCCATGCCGAACGAGCTCACCCCCGCGAGCAGCGGCACGGAGGGCTCGGGCCACTCCGAAAGCTCGGTCTGCACAGCGAGATTCAGCTCGTCGAACGGGATCGCGGGGTTCGGGTCCGAGAAGTTCAGGCTCGGCGGCAGCTGCCGGTTCCGCAGGCACAGCAGCACTTTGAGCAGTCCGGCCAGCCCGGCCGCGCCCTCCAGGTGCCCGATATTGGTCTTCACCGAGCCGATCGGCAGCGGCCGGGTCCGGCCGGCCCCCAGCACCGCGCCCAGCGCGGCCGCCTCGATCGGATCGCCGACCGGGGTCCCGGTGCCGTGCGTCTCGACGTACTGGACCTGCGCCGCGGACACCCCGGCTCGCCGGTACGCCTCCCGCAGGACCCGCTCCTGAGTGGCCTGCCCGGGCACCGTGAGCCCCTCGGTCGCGCCGTCGTTGTTGACCGCGCTGCCGTGGATCACGCCGTGGATGCGGTCACCGGCCGCGACGGCGTCGGCCAGCGGCTTGAGCAGCAGCGCGACCGCGCCCTCACCGCGCACGAATCCGTCGGCGCGCGCGTCGAAGGCGGCGGAGGTGCCGGTGGGCGAGAGCCCGCCGAAACGCTCGGTCGCGACCGCGGTCGCCGCGGACAGGTTCAGGTTGACGCCGGCCACCAGGGCCGTGGACGCCTCGCCGGTGCGCAGGCTCTGACAGGCCAGATGCACCGCCACCAGGGCCGAGGACTGCACCGAGTCGACGGTCAGGCTGGGCCCGTGCACGCCGAGGAAGTAGGAGACCCGGTTGGCGATCACGCCGCGGCTGGCGCCGGTCAGGCTGTGATGGGTGATGGCGTCCTCGGGCAGGGTGCCGAGCAGGGCGGCGTAGTCGTCGCGGTGGGTGCCGACCAGCACCGCGGTGTCGCCGCCGCGCAGCTGCTCGGGCCGGGTGCCGGCGTCTTCCAGGGCCTCCCAGGCGAGTTCGAGCACCAGCCGCTGCCTCGGGTCCATCGCGGCCGCCTCGCGCGGCGAGATCCCGAAGAACGGCGCGTCGAAGCCCTCGACATCGGCCAGGAACGCGCCGCGCCGCTCGGGACGGTCGCCCGCCCCGGCGTACGCGGCGCGGTCGTCGGGCCAGGAGGAGATGGCGCTGGTGCCCGAGCTCAGCAGTTCCCAGAACTCGGCGGGGTTGCCCGCGCCGGGTAGGCGGCACGCGAATCCGATGACGGCGATCCCGGCATTATCGGTGGCGTTGATGGAACTCAAAACGGCTCTCCCCCTTGCCTATTCGGCACGTAGTGTGGAAGTGACGCCATCAGAAGGCGTGATTTCAACGTAGCCGCGCGGTCGGAACAGGTTGGTAATCCGTTGGTAATTCGGTTATTTCGACCACATCGCGGTACCGGTGGCCCGGTCCCGGATCTCCGCGTGCAGCGCGGCGACGTGCTCGTTGAGGAAGAAATGGCCCCCGCGAAACTCGCGCAACTCGAACTCGCCGTGCGTGTGCGCCCGCCATTCGGCCGTCTCGGCGACGGTGGTCTTGGGGTCGATGTCTCCGGTGAACGCCGTTATCCCGCAGCGCACCCGGGGCCCGCCGGTCCACCGGTAGCGTTCGATGGCGCGGTAGTCGCCGCGGATGACCGGCAGCACCATGGCGGCGATCTCCGGATCGGCGAGCGCGGCGGCGTCGGTCGCGCCCAGACGGACGACATCGTCGAGCAGCTCGGCGTCATCGGCCAAATAGGTGCGCTCGTCGCGGCTGGTGGCGGGTGCGCGCCGGCCGGAGACGAACAGTTCGGTGAGCCGGCTCCCGGACCGTTCCAGTCGCAGCGCGACCTCGAAGGCGAGGATCGCTCCCATGCTGTGCCCGAAGAACGCGGTGGGCCGGTCCAGCCACGGAAGCAACTCCGCGGCAATGTGATCGGCGAGCCGGTCGATATCGTCGACGACCGTTTCGGTGCGGCGTTCCTGGCGGCCGGGATATTGCACGGCGAGCACGTCGATTTCGGGTGCGAGGGCCTGCATCCATGGGAAGAAATAGCTCGCGGATCCGCCCGCGTACGGAAAGCAAACCAATCGGTGCGGGGCGTCGGGCGCCGGACCGAATCGGCGAATCCACGCGTTCGGAGAAGGGTTGCCGGACAGACGTTTTTCCATCACACGAATTCCCTTGTCGTATACCGAACGGTTTCGCGCCGGGCACCCGGGCGGGGTACCCGGCGCCCGGCG
>NZ_JBHWHH010000119.1:0-23366 GCF_042732555.1 Nocardia sp. NPDC059764 | reverse complement strand
AGGAACGTCAGATGGCAACCAGCGGAGGCGTTTTCCGTATCCCGAAGCCGGGGGTCGAGTCGACCAGGGGTGCACAGGCGATCAGCGAGGTCGGTCCCCGAGTGCCTCGCCGACGGTGGTTTTCACGTCTTCGTCGTTGACGACTGCGCAGAGAGTGGCAGAGGCAGTTGCCGGCTGGCCTCCAACGAAGACCGGCGACACTCGCTCATCGCCAGTAGCGGACATTCTGCGCTGCATCGGGTTCCGGCCGTCGGCGCCTCTCGCTGGCCGGTTCGGTCAGCGCGGTATGCGGCAGATGAGTGCGTTTGCCCGTTGGGCAACGACGAGGCCTGAGCTGGTCGGCTCGTGCTCGAATTCTGTCCAGTAGGGTCGCGACGGTGGGTAGCGATAGCCGTTACGAGGCATACGAAGTTGACCTTTGGGAACGATTGGCCGCGCTGCTGCCCTCGATCGAGGACGCCGACAGTTTCCGCGACTGCCGGGAGAGTGGCCATCAGGAGGCCGGGCTGTGGATGCTGACGCAGCGGCTACTCGAGCACCAGGTGCCCCTCAGCGACCGAACACGCGCAGAGATCGAAGTACTAGCCGAGCAATGGGGTGAACGGCTGGCCCGCCACGACGAAATCATCTCGTGTGTCAGGGATTCCGGTGACGAGGATTCCATCCGTTTGCTGCCGGATGATCGCTCGACACCGGTCGACCCGGCCCAGGTCGGTATTGCGGACCCTGCCCTGGCGGGTCTGCTTGTCGTCCCATGGCTCGAATGCGTGCGATGCGGTCGGGTGCTGGCGCGAGTCCACGCGCAGGAGCCCTGGGGAGATTTGCGGTATCTGGCCGCCCATTACGTCGTCTGGCATCACACCGGACCGGGCGACGAACTTCAGATCTTCGACGAGTCAGACCTGCACAGTGCCTTCGAGTTGCTACTAGCCTGTAGCTGATCCGGCCAATGCCCTGAACTCGGCAGTAGCGGACGTTCTGCACCGCACCAGGTTCCGACCGCCGGCGCCCGCGCTGGCCGGTTCGGTCAGCGCGGTATGCGGCAATGTAGTGCGTTCGGGCGGCTACCGGATCTGCGTACCTTCGGGCACCCCAGAGCTTGCCCAGTGAGCTGGTGCGTGTCGGACCGCATGATCGCGTGTCGAGAAACCTTGTCGGCCACAGGATTTGGACGGTCGCCCAACGCGCGGGCGAACGGCCGGGAAGGGCTGAGCGGACCGCAAGGAAGTTCAAGATCCGCGACAGGTCACGTGACGGAGGGCCGGGTTCTCGGTTCCCAGGCCGGCCGTCTTCGATATGGTCAGGCCATGCCTGCCGAGTTGACAGCCCGCCAACTGGTCGACTGTTTCGGCCAGATGAATGCTGATGACCGTTTCCAGAGGTTGCGGCTGCTGGCGCCCACCGCAGAAGATTCGCCGGTGCTGGGACCGTTCCTGCTCGCGACCGCGAAGGACGTCGTCGAGGACGACCTGGTCCGGGTCGAGGCGATCCGGGCGATTCCGTTGCTGGACTTCGCCGAGCCGGCCCTCGCCGACCAGTGCCGGGAGTCGCTGTTCCGACTCGTCCAAGAAGACGACGACTGGGACGTTCGCAACGCCGCGGGCTGCGCGGTGTTCGACCTGCCAGGCGCCGAAAGCAGCGTCGAGCCAATGCGTGCGGTGCTGGACGCCGAACCCGAAGAACTCGTTCGTGGCAACGTGTCTGCCGCGCTCAACCTATTCTTGCGCCGGTCTCTACGTTGACGGCCGGAAGTACTTCGAACTGGCCACTTTCTACGACGCATTCGAACCCTGGCAGGACCGCCGGCTGCCCATGCGCTACGCGGAGCGCACGGATGCCGTCGACATGTACCGGGAATGGCAGGCCCGCAACGGCGGTGAGCGCCGAGTGGCCGGTGTCCCGACCGTCTGAGCCGGCGGGCGCCGTGGCTGTCCCGAACGCGCGGGTCGCGGCATTACAGCGCGTGTCGCCGCAGGCCTAGAACTGGCTCCGAACGGCCTGGCTGGCCGGTTACTAGTTGAGGTAGAACAACCCCCATCCTCTGCGGTCAGCCTCCGTGACGATCTCCCCCCAATCCTGGAGCAACATGGCTAGCTGGTCGAAGTCGGCGATCCACGGCCAGCGTGCGATGACCTCCGCTGTCAATGCAGGTCGGAGTTCCTCGAGCCGATCGGCACATCGGCCCCATACCCGAGCCAACTCGGCAACCTCGGACGGTGAACACGCCGTGCGCAAATGACGAACGTCGATCCTCTCCATAGGCAGTCCCGGCGAGATCTTTTGCTCGACTGGGTCGCCGTGTCTGTGCCTGACCAGTCGGGCGATGAACCGGTCGACCTGTGCGGCCAGGTCAGTGGGCAGATCGGAGTGTCCGTTCATCTCGTCCCAGACCTCGGAGAGTGCCCAGTGAAGGTCCCACGAACCGGTGGATGCCAGTCCGCGGAAGGTGCATTCGCCGTACCACGGTGCAGTATCCGACGGCGGCCACAGGAATCGAACCCTGTGGTCGTACGTCTCACCCAGTTCCTCACCTGACGGGATGGCCCAGAACAGCTCCCAGATCCCGTCCATCCCATCACTGTTCAGCGTTTCAGCCAGTCGGTCCCATTGCGCGATGGCTGGGAAGATATCGACGCCCATGAACGTATCGTGCGCTCCAGAGTGGTCCGAAACTAACGAATAACGCGATGACTGGGACGGCGCTGGTTGTGCACTCCGCCTGAACCTTTCCGGAAATCGGCAGTAGCGGACGTTCTGCACCGCACCGGGATCCGGCCGCCGGCGCCCCGCGTTGGCAGGTTCGGTCAGCGCGGTATGCGGCAGAATAGTGCGTTTCTTCCAACAGAACTCAGACTGCCTGAGACTAGCGCTCGGGGATGCCCGGTCGGCCGGGATCTGGTCCGTACTGAGACGCCGGAAAGATCAAGCAGTCGTTTCGCTCTCGGCGACGAGTGTTTGGACGCCGTCGAAGATGCGGTCCAGACCGAACTCGAGGGGATCGATTTCGGCCGTGGTCTCGGCGAGCGTTCTCGCCAGCGCGGGGAAGCGTTCGGCGTGGCGGGTGACGAGTTCGCCGGTGAGCTGCTGCCATTCGTGGGCATGGTCGGCGTCGAAGTCGACGTGTTGCTGTGCGAGATTGCGGACATGCCCGGCGATGAGCAGGAGCACCTGATGTCGCTCGGCTGGGCCGAGGCCGGTGGATTCGATCACCGCCAATGCCGTGTCCATCCAACGGAGTTGGTTCGGGCCGAAGAGCTGGCGGCGCATCGCGGTCGCGGCGAGCAGCCACGGATGCGCTCGATAGATCTCCAGCAGCTGACGGGCCCAGGCGAGAAGTCGGGTGCGCCAGTCCTCGTCGGTTTCGGGAAGCGCGGGTTCGACCGCCAATACGGCCTCGACCATCAATTCGACGAGCGCCGTCTTGCCGGGAATGTGGCGGTAGAGGGCCATCCCGGAGGCGCCGAACGTGGCGGCCACCTTGTTCATCGAGACGGCCTCCAGGCCGTCGACATCGGCGCGCGCGACGGCCGCCGCGGTGATTCCTTGGACGGTCAGGCCTGTTTTGGGTCCACGTAGCGGCTCGTCCCAGAGCAGCGCGGCAATGGTCCGCGGATCACGGGCCTTGCTCTCGACGCTTCGGGTCATGACCGGTTGCCCTCCTGTGGTCGTGGTTGACAGAACAACTCCCTTGTTTATACCTTAAACATAGTTGTTTATGGCATAAACAGATGGGAAATCATCATGCGGATCCCGGGCACGAAGCACGCGCAGCGGCTGCGCATCACCACCCCGGACGGTGTCGACGAAACCGGCTTCGTCCGCATCGGCGGGATCGACCAGTGGATCTCGATCCGCGGCGAGCATCGCGACAACCCGGTGCTGCTCGAACTCCACGGCGGCCCAGGCGCTTCCAACCTCATCTACGCCGCCCGCACCCGCGAGTGGGAGCGCCACTTCACCGTGGTCCGCTGGGATATGCGTGGCGCCGGTAAGACATTCGGCCACACTGGCCCCTCCGGCCAGGGGGAGATGAGCCTGGCTCAACTCGAGCGCGACGGTGTGGAGGTGACCGAGCATGTGCGGGCCCGGCTCGGCGTCGACAAGGTTGTCCTGGTGGGCTGCTCCTTCGGCTCCTTCATCGCCCTGCGTCTAGCCCGTCGCCACCCCGAACTGTTTTCCGCCTATGTCGGCACCGACCAGAACATCAACGGCGGCGGCCGCGACCACACCGCCTACAGACGGTTGCTCGAACGGCTCGAAAACAGCGGCAAGAACAAGGACCTCGCAGCCATTACCGCCATGACCAGCGACCGGTCGGCATGGACGACCGCGGACTGGTCGCAGTTCAACAAGCACACCGTCGGCTCCGATCCGCTGACCTTCGACACCGTCAAGAAGGTCGTGATGGGGTCGCTGCTGACCTCGCCGCTACACTCCCTCGGCGAAGTCCGTACCTACGTCAAGGCCATGAGTTTCTCCGAATGCCTTGCCCCGCAATCGGTCACGATCGACGAATGGGCCGAGGGCACCGACTTCGCGATCCCGTTCTTCCTGTTCCAGGGTGCACTCGACGTCATCACCCCGGCATCGTCGGCCGAGCGGTTCTTCGACGACGTCACCGCCCCGGTGAAGAATTTCGCGCTCATCGAAGACGCCAGCCACTTCGCGGCCTTCCGTCGGCCCGATCGCTTCTTGGATCTCTTGCAGACCCACGTCCGCCCCGTGATCACGGCACACGTCACCCCGGCTGCCCATACATCGTCGAACGACTGAACAAATCCGGCACGACAAGAAGAACGAGGATTGAGAATGTCCATCGAGAACCTGCGCACCACCGTCCGCGGCGGTGTGATCCTGCCGGGCGACCCTGGCTTCGAGCAGGCTGCGCAGCCGTGGAACACGGCTGTCGCGCAGTCAGTTGCCGCTGTCGTCGAGGTCGCCGACGCGCCCGACATCGCGGCGGTGCTCGACTATACCCGCCGCACCGGTCGGGCCGTGGTCACCCAGCCCACCGGCCACGGTGCGACCGGAGACATCGACGGTGCGATCCTCGTGCGCACCACGCACTTCGACCGCATCGACATCGACCCCGAACAGCGGGTGGCGCGCGTCGGCAGCGGCGTGCGGTGGGGACAGGTGCAAGCCGCGGCCGCCGCCCACGGCCTCGCGGGGCTCTCGGGCAGCAACCCGGTCGTGGGTGTCACCGGCTACACGCTCGGCGGCGGTTTCGGCTGGTTCGCCCGCAAATACGGCTGGGCATCGAATGCGGTGCGCACCTTCGAGATCGTCGATGCGGCCGGGCATCCCCAGCGCGTCACCGCCGATACCGATCCGGACCTGTTCTGGGCATTGCGCGGTGGCGGCGGCGATTTCGGGATCGTCACCGGCCTGGAATTCGACCTGGTCGCCCTGCCTCGACTCTACGGCGGGCGGGTCATGTGGTCAGCCGAGCGCACCCGTGCGGTCTTCGACCTGTTCACCGAGCTCACCGCCACCGCACCCGCCGAGCTGTCGATCTGGTTGCAGCGCTACCAGATTCCCGGCGCCGCACCGACTGTCGCCCTCGACTTCGCCTACCTCGGCGATCCCGCCGAGGGCCGACACCTCACCCGCCGACTCGACACGATCGACGGCCACCTCGCTGATACCCGCGGCGAGCTCAGCCCCGCCGAGATCGGCAAGATCACTGCCGAACCCACCGAACCCAGCCCCTCTCTCTCGCGCGGCGAACTGCTCACCGAACTCGGCGACACGGTGGTGAAAACCCTCATCGACGCACCCACCGCACCCCTGCTCAACATCCAGATCCGAGGACTCGGCGGCGCGCTCGCACAGGAACCGGCCCACAGCGGCGCGCGCGGCGCGGTCACCGAACCGTACGCGCTCTACCTGCTCGGGCTCGGGTTGCCGCACCTGCGAGGCGCCGTCGACAACCGATTCCAGGAGATCATCGAAGCGCTCGGCACGAGCATCACCGGCGCCAAGCCCTACACCTTCCTCGCCCCCGGAGAGTCCGCTGCGGCAGCCTTCGATCCGGCAACTCTGGCACGGCTGCGGGAGATCAAACGAAACCGCGATCCGCACAACGTCATTCGCGCCAGCTTCCCAGTCCTCAGCTGACAGCGAAGGTTCTGTGTCCGTACGTTCGACATGTTGCCGGAACCAGGCGACAGTCACGAGCACGGTATCGGCCATGCGGAGCGCTCCGCCCTTCGCTGAAGAGTCTTCACACATCGCTGAACGTGGCATCGAACATCGACAGCTGGAGTCGACTGCGAACACAACCACGCTGTCCAACAATCGTGTCGAAATGCTGCTGGATCCGCTCGGCGGTGGAGGTGCGGTGGGACCTGGACAACAGAGCGGACTCCCCGCATAACCAGTGAAGCGATCGACACAACATCGGCATGAGCGGACGGTCTGCACCGCACCAGGTTCCGGCCGCCCGGCACCGGCGCTGACCGGTTAGCGCGGTACGGAGCCATGAGCGTATGCCGCCGCGCTCAGGCTGCAGCTGCCGCGCGGCGAAATTAGCGGCGCGGCATCTCTTTTCGATCGAGACGTCCGGGACCGCCGTCAGCGCCAGACGGCGGCCGTGTTGTTGAGGACGGTGGCGTCGCCGTAGCCGACCAGTTGGCCGATGGGGAGCATGCCGAGGCGACCGTGGTGGTCGAGTTCGCCGTCGCCACGCCAGCAGCCGATCTCGCCCGTCCGGAACATGCGGTCGCCCGGATCGCCGAATGGGTCGGCGACCAGGCGCTCACCGGTGGGGGCGGGGCGGCGGTGGTAGCCGCGGGCCAATCCCACACCGGCGACATAGATTTCGCCGATCACGCCGGGCGGGAGCGGGTTCAGCTTCTCGTCCAGGATGTAGCAGCGGGTGCCGACCACCGGGCCGCCGATCGAGACCGCCACGTGCGGCGCGACGGGGGTCAGGGGGCGGCTCACGGTGGCGTGCAGGCCGGTCTCGGCCCAGCCGTAGCCGCTCACGAACGACCGTCCGGCCGACCAGATTCCGGTCAGCTTGGCGGGGCAGGCCGCACCCGTGGTGGCCAGCAGCCGCAGGTCCGGGAGCGGTTCCGCGCCGGGCAGGGTGGCGAGGATGTACGGGGTCAGCACGGCGTGGGTGATCCGGGCGTCCCGCATGAGTTCGTACAGGTCCGCACCCGCGTACGGCCCGGCCGGAGCGAGCACCAGGGTGGCCCCGGAGGCCAAGGCCAGCAACAGTTCCCAGATGGCGGTGTCACGACCCGGGGTGGCGGCGGCCAGCACCCGGGCGTCGGGATCGGTGTCGCAGCGCTGCGCCTGGGTCACCACGAGATGGGCGAGCGCGGCGTGGGTCATGGTCGCGCCCCGCACCACACCGCTGGATTCGAGCGGGTAGACGACGTAGGCGGGATTCCGCAGGTGCAACAGGCGGACCCGCTCGGCATCGGTGATCGGGTCCGCGAGCCGAGCCGCCCACACCCCGGCCGGGCCGGGCGCGCTCTCCCCGCTGGTCCGGCGCAGCGGCGCGTCGGCGCCCTCGGCCACCAGTTCCCGGGCCCGCGCGTCGAGCACGTCCAGCGCGTCCTCACCGTCCCCGTCCGAGGAGGTGATCGGGGCGATGCTCAGCCACGGACCGGCGCCCAACGCGGGTAGCGAGTCCCGCCGGTAATCGGCCGTAATCCCCACGACCGCACCGGAATCCGCGAGGATCGGGGCGATCCGGGTGATCGGCGCGTCCGGGTCGACCGCGAGGAAGGCGGCCCCGGCGTGGGCCACCGCGCACACCGCCACCACCCATTCCGGCGACCGCGGCAGCGCCACCGCCACCACGTCCTCGGGGCCGATGCCCGCACCGATCAGCTTGCGCGCCAATCTGTTCGCGTGCGCGTCCAGTTCGCGATAGCTGAGCGTCAGGCCCCCGCACACCACGGCCGGGGCCTCCGGATCGTAGGAGGCGGCCCGGGTCAGCAGGCGGGGCAGGGTCAGCGCGACGGCCGTGCTGGTGTCGTTCCAGCGCCGTAGTCGCCGTTGCCAGTCGTAGGGCGAGTCGATGGACTCGGCGGTGCGACGGGCGAAAGCCGGTGCGGCATCGCAAACATCCGGAGAATCGGCGAGCATTGTCCCTCCCGAAGTCGAGACCTGCGGATTGCGCCGGAGCGCGGCGGTTTCGCGCTCCCGCTGCGGACAGTACAGCACCGAGGCAGCAAGTCCGCTGCTATTCCTTTCGTGCCGCAAATGGACGCACGATCAGGCGTTATATGGACATCCGATCAGGCCGCGGCCGCGCCGGCGCCCGATGCCGTGATCCAGCCCCGGCCCCGACACGCGAACGCGGCGGCCGTCCGGAGACGACCGCCGCGTTCGACGTGTGGGAAGCTAGGTGGAGGCCTTCTCGGTCTCATGCACCGCGTGCTGGCCCGAACCCCAGCCCACATGGGCCTCCGCGCGCATCCGCTCGACCATGTGCGGGTAGTGCAGCTCGAAAGCCGGTCGCTCCGAACGGATTCGGGGCAGCTCGTAGAAGTTGTGCCGGGGCGGCGGGCAGGACGTCGCCCATTCGAGCGAGTTGCCGTAGCCCCACGGGTCGTCCACGGTCACGACCTCGCCGTAGCGGTAGGACTTGAAGACGTTCCAGACGAACGGCACCATCGACGCGCCGAGAATGAACGAGCCGATGGTGGAGACGGTGTTCAGCGTGGTGAAACCGTCGCTCGGCAGGTAGTCGGCGTAGCGGCGCGGCATACCCATATTGCCCAGCCAGTGCTGCACCAGGAACGTCAGGTGGAAGCCGATGAACGTGGTCCAGAAGTGCCACTTGCCCAGACGCTCGTCGAGCATGCGGCCGGTCATCTTCGGGAACCAGAAGTAGATGCCCGCGAAGGTCGCGAAGGCGATGGTGCCGAAGAGGACGTAGTGGAAGTGCGCCACCACGAAATAGGTGTCGGAGACATGGAAGTCCAGCGGCGGGCTCGCCAGAATGACGCCCGACAGGCCGCCGAAGAGGAACGTCACGATGAAGCCGATCGACCACAGCATGGGTGTCTCGAAGGTGAGCTGGCCGCGCCACATGGTGCCGATCCAGTTGAAGAACTTCACACCGGTCGGGACCGCGATGAGGAAGGTCATGAACGAGAAGTACGGCAACAACACGGCACCCGTGGCGTACATGTGGTGCGCCCACACCGCGATCGAGAGCGCCGCGATGGCGATCGTCGCGTACACCAGGGTGGTGTAGCCGAAGATCGGCTTACGACTGAAGACCGGGAAGATCTCCGAGACGATGCCGAAGAACGGCAGCGCGATGATGTACACCTCGGGGTGGCCGAAGTACCAGAACAGGTGCTGCCACAGCATATTGCCGCCAGTGGCCGGGTCGTAGATGTGCCCGCCCAGGTGCCGGTCATAGAACAGGGCCAGCGCCGCCGCGGTCAGGATCGGGAACACCAGCAGTATCAGCAGGGCGGTGATCGTGATGTTCCAGGTGAAGATCGGCATCCGGAACATGGTCATGCCCGGGCAGCGCAGGCAGATCACGGTGGTGAGGAAGTTGACGCCACCCAGGATGGTGCCCAGACCGGAGACGCCGACGCCCAGAATCCACAGGTCCGCGCCGACGCCCGGGGCGTGCACGATGTCCGAGAGCGGGGTGTAGGCGGTCCAGCCGAAGTCGGCCGCGCCTCCTGGGGTGACGAAGCCGGCGGTCGCCATGGACGCGCCGAACAGGTACAGCCAGTAGCTCAGCGCGTTCAGTCGCGGGAAGGCGACATCGGGCGCGCCGATCTGTAGCGGCACAATGATATTCGCGAAGGCGAACACCACGGCGGTGGCGTAGAACAGCAGCATGATGGTGCCGTGCATGGTGAACAGCTGATTGAACTGTTCCGGGGAGAGGAACTGCATGCCGGGCCGCGCCAGCTCACCGCGCATGAGCAGCGCCATCAGACCGCCGATCAGGAAGAACGAGATCGACGTGAACAAGTACATCTGACCGAGCATCTTGGGGTCGGTCGTGGTGACCAATTGATAGATGAACGATCCTTTGGAGCGCTTCCGGGGCGGGTAGGGCCGGACCGCCTCGAGGTCCTGTTCGGGCTTTGGAGATACCGCAGTCACCACATCCTCCTCGGGAGGGTTCCGTCCAGCTCTACCAATCGGGGCACATAGAACGGCGCACAGCGTACCGACAGCTATTAGATCTTCGCCGAAAACACTCCGGTCGGCACGAATAGCGATCGAAATGCAAGATACTGCATGGCAACCGTGATGCTCACAGCGGCCGCCACTCAGGTTTGGCATGTTGTTCACCAGCGATTCACGCCTCGACATCATCAAAAGCTCATATGGCGCGGTCCAATATCAGTGTTATGTCTCGATCGCTGCGCAACCGCGTACTCACCGTCACCGTGGTCGGCAGCCTCGGCCTCCTGCTCGCCGTGGGGTCGGCCACCACCGCCAACGGCGAACCCCGGGCAGTCATCCAGGGGCGCGGCGAGGTGACCGCGCACGTCACCGGCGAGAAGCCGAACAACAAGTGCCAGATCGCGGGACACGACGTGAGCGGGCCGTGGGGGGTCGTCGGGACCGACGGGACGGTGGACCTCACCCTCGGCGCGGCGTATCGCGGCGGCAAACGACTACGGGTGATCTGCGAGGACCCCCAGCGCGGCGACACCAGCCTGCACACTGTGAAGTCGGACCGCGTCGCCTTCGACGGGCTGCTCTCCCCGATCCGCCAGATCATGCACCACCACTTCTTCGGGGCCTGATCAACTCTCGGAACTCTCAGGGGCTTCGCCCCCGAACCCCCTCGAGATTCGCGGGGCTCTGCCCCGCACCCCTAAAGAGGCGGGTGCCCCGCGCGCGCCGCGGCGACCGCCGCTCGAACCGCGGGTGCGGTCTCGGCCGCGAAATGCTGGGTGGGGCGCTCGCCTTCGGGGTCGACGGGGAGCAGGAACTGACTGATGCCCTGGGTCAGGGCCAGGTCGGTGAGCTGGGGCGGGCTCATGGTGGGGTCGATGACGTAGGCGCGGCGGATCAGGGCGGGGATACGGCCGGATGATCGGGCGGCGTCGTCGATGGCGGCCATGCGGGCCGGGAGGGTGACGGGCGGGGCGTACGCGGCGCTGCCGAGCCAGCCGTCGGCGAGTTCACCGGTCAGGCGGAGCGCGCGGGGGCCGTAGACGCCGAGCCAGATGCCGATCGGATGTGCCGGGAGCGGGCCGGGTTTCGCGCCGCGCAGCGGGTAGAAGTCGCCGGGGAGGCGGGAGCGGTCGGCCTCGCCCCAGAGCGCGCGCAGCACACCGATGGCCTCGCGCAGCGCGCTCAGGGCCTGGCCCGGGGTGCGGCGCGCGCCGCCCATGGCCTCGATGGCGTCCCAGAACGCGCCCGCGCCCAGACCCAGTTCGACGCGGCCCCCGCTGAGCAGGTCCAGGCTGGCGGCGCTGCGGGCCAGCACTGCGGGCGGGCGCAGCGGCAGATTGGCGACCGCGGGCATCAGGGTCAGGGTGCGGGTGACGCCGGCCAGATAGGACAGCAGGGTCCAGGTGTCGAGGAAGGCGGGCTGATACGGATGATCCTGGACGGCCAGCACTTCCAGCCCGGAGTCGTCGGCCTGCCGGACCAGGCGCAGCAGGGCACGCCCGCGCGCCGCATCGGGCGGGACGAAGATGCCGAACCTGAGCTCATGCCCGTAATCCGCCATAGCAATTATCAAGCTACCGCGCGGGCCGGGGGTGCGGGCGATATCGGGCCGATTCGGCGCGTCCAGCGGGGGTATTCGTTCCATATCGTGATCGAGCGGAAACCCAACTCCACAGTCGTTGCCGGACAACGCAATACAATCGAATCCGAAAGGGCGGGCGCGATGCGGGTTCACAACACGGTCGATACGGCTCGGCGGCACCTGAGGGAAGTCGACCCCTCGGCTCTGGCCCACGCGCGAAAACGGTTGGCCGAGACCGGAATCGCCAAGCTGAGCTTCCTGCTCCCGCACCGGGTCAAACGCGTGCTCGCGGCCGAGACCCTCGCACTGCTCGACCACCACCGGCAGTGGGGCGACCTGCTCCCCACGGGCGAGGGCCTGGCCCGCCAGCAAGTGGACTTGACCGGCACCGACGTCGCGGCCCACACCGCCTGCATCCCCCAGCTCTACGACTGTGAACCCTTGCGGCACAGCCTGTCCGCGATCACGGCCGAACCCGTGCTGCCCTGCCCCGAACCCGAGCGCTTCCACGTCAGCCGCCGCCAGCACGACGACGCGCTCGGCCGATGGCATTGGGATGCTTACGCTTTCACGCTGGTTCTGGTGGTGGAATGTCCGCCGCTGGCAGAGGGCGGCTTCGTGCAGACGGTGGCGCACGCCTGCCCGACCCCTACGACACCGACGTGCACCGGATCCTGACGCGCAATCCGATCCACTCCTGGGAGCTCGGCCCCGGCGATCTCTACCTGCTCCGCACCGACACCACCCTGCATCGCGTGCACCCGTTCGCGCACGGCCGCCGAACCACCGTCGCCATGTCCTTCGCGGCCCGGACGGAACACGATGCCGTAGGTTTGCTCAAAGACTCAACGAGAGCCGAATCACAGACAGTGATAGCCTGATTTTCTGTTAACGCAGCGGGGGGCAGCGTCGCCGCACCGTATCCGCTCGGGGCAGTTGTGCCCACCCGGCAAAGGCGGCTCCCATGGACCTTCTCAATCCACTCGACGCGATCTTCCTGGCCATCGAATCCCGCGAGCACCCCATGCACGTGGGTGGTCTCCAGCTGTTCGAGCCGCCCGCCGACGCGGGCCCCGACTACACCCACGAACTGTTCGAGGCCATGGCCGCGAGCACCCAGGTCCGCACCCGCTTCCGCCGCAAACCCAGCCGGCTGCTGGGCGGCTTCTCCAGCCTCGCCTGGTCGCACGCCGACACCGTGGATCTCGGCTACCACCTGCGCCGATCCGCGCTGCCCGCGCCCGGCGGCATGAGTGATCTGCTGGATCTCACCGAGCGTCTGCACGGCATCCTGCTGGACCGGCACCGGCCCCTGTGGGAGGGCCGCCTCATCGAGGGCCTGAGCGACGGCCGCTTCGCGCTCTACATGAAGATGCACCACGCCCTCATCGACGGCGTCTCGGCCATGCGGCTGCTGCAGCGCACCCTCACCGACGACCCGCTCGACACCCGGATCGCCGTCCCGTGGGGCACCCCGCCGGTGCCGCGCGACGACAGCGCCGAACCCGACAGCCCGTGGGCCCAGGCGCGGAAGGCGGTGCCCCGGCTGCTGCGCGCGAGCGGGTCGATCGCCGCGCCGTTGCGGGGCGCCCTCGACGGGCGGCTCACCCTGCCCATGACCGCGCCGCGCACCCTGCTCAACACCTCCATCGGCGGGGCCCGGCGCATCGCCGTGCGGTCCTGGCCGCTGGAACGGATCAACGACGTCCGTCAGGCCACCGGCGCCACCGTCAACGACGTGGTACTGGCCATGAGCTCCGCCGCGCTGCGCGCCTACCTGCTCGAGCGGGACGCGCTGCCCGACGAGCCGTTGATCGCCATGGTCCCGGTCAATATCCGCAATGCCGCCGAGGCCGACACCTCCGAGGGCAATATGGTCGCGGCCTGCCTGGCGAACCTCGGCACCCACCTCGCCGACCCGGTGGAGCGGCTCGAACAGATCCGCACCTCCATGCGCGACGCCAAGCAGGTGTTCACGCAGTTGCCGAAGCTGGAGGCGATGCTGCTGTCGGCCGCGCTGATGACGCCGCTGGGCGTCTCCCTGCTACCCGGTTTCGAGGCGTTGCCGCGCATGCCGTTCAACCTGGTGATCTCGAATGTGCCGGGACCGCGCAAGCCGGTCTACCTGCAGGGCGCGCGGCTGGACGCCAACTATCCGCTCTCGATTCCCTTCGAATCGCAGGCCATGAACATCACGCTCACCACCAATGGCGACAACCTCGATTTCGGTCTGGTCGGCTGCCGCCGCACGGTGCCGGACCTCGATCGCATGATCGACCATCTGGAGAACGGACTGGCCGAGCTGGAAACAGCGGTCGCCTGAAGCGGACCCGGGAGTTGGCCCTCGCTACGCTGGAGCGGGTGATGTCGTGGCCCGAACTGCGGAAAGAATGCCTGCTCCTCGAGGACGAGGCGGTGCTGGCGTTGAACAAGCCCGCCGGGATCTCCGTCACCGGTGAACGCCACGACACCGACATCGTGGAAATGGCCGCCGCGCAGGGCGAGACGCTCTACCCGGTGCACCGCATCGACAAGGTCACCTCGGGCCTGGTGCTGCTGGCCAGGGAGCTGCCCGCGCACGGGCAGCTCACCCGCCAGTTCAACAAGCGGACCGTGGAGAAGGCGTACCTGGCCGTCACCGCGTCCACCGGGCTCCCCGACCGCGGCGTCATCGACCTGCCGTTGAGCGTGGGCCGCAAGAACCGGGTGCGCATCGCCGCGCCCCGCGAGAGCATCCGCCGCGACGGCGACACCTGGCGCGTCGACGACCAGGATGTGCTGGCGGGCAAGAATTATCCGTCGGTCACCGAATTCACCACGCTGGCCCGCGGCGCGGACAGCACCGTCCTGGCACTGCGCCCGATCACCGGGCGGCGGCACCAGATTCGCGTCCACCTGGCCTGGATCGGCCACGCCATCGCCGGCGACCCGCTCTTCGACAGGTCCGGCACGTTCCCGCGCACCCACCTGCACTCCTGGCGGCTGTCGCTGGACGCGTCCTGGCGGCCGTCGGGCCGTCTGGAGCTGGAAGCCGAGCCGGGCGCGGACTTCTGGCGCGTCGGCGACACCGCCGTGGTGGACGACCCTCGGCAACTGCTGAGCAGCGCAAGCGAACTCATGGCCCGCACCACATCACCGGGTGACTGATTTGCGTTCGCTATATTGGGTGGCGGGTCTCACCACGACCACATCCGGGCAGGTCAATTAGCCTGAATGGGGTGCTGCGGTGCGGCGGCACAGCCGGGCGCAATGCTGCGACCCATGACAGAAAGCGAACGCCGATGGTTCTGCTCGCTCAGCTCAGTGACACCCACTTCAATATGGGCGCACGCAATGTCGAACGCGCCGAACGGGTGATGGCCTTCCTGGCCGAGCTGCCGCGGCGACCCGACGCCATCATCGTCACCGGCGACATCGCCGACGAGGGCGAGCCGGGGGAATACCAGCAGGCCCGCGCCGCGCTGACCGCCGATCTGCCCGTGCTGATCCTGCCCGGCAATCACGACGACCGCGGCAATATGCGCAACGTCCTGTTCCCCGGCACCGAGGGCACCGACCCGATCAACCAGTCCTACCGCGTCGACGGCGTCACCCTGGCGCTGCTCGACTCCAGCATCCCCGGCAAACCGGAGGGCCTGCTCGAGGACGAGACCTACGACTTCCTCACCGACCTGCTCGCCGCCGCCCCCGCCGACCAGACCGTGCTGATCGCCATGCACCATCCGCCGGTGCCGGTGCGGTCCACCGTGGTCGACCCGATCCGGCTCACCAATCCGGAACGGCTGGCCGAGATCGTGGCCGGCGACGACCGGATCGCCGCGGTGCTCACCGGCCACGTGCACGCCGGGCTGATGACCCAGTTCGCGGGCAAACCGCTGATCGTCGCGCCGAGCGTGTCCACCACCATCGGCTGCGAATGGGAAACGGCCGCACCGGGACACGTGCCGATCGACTTCGCGCCCGACCCGTCGATCATCTTCCACTCCATCGAGGACGGCCGGCTGCTGTCCATGTTCCGGCCCATCGCCATGGGCGGCTGGCTCAGCGAACCGCTGGACTGACCGCGCCGCGCCGGTACGCCGACGGGGTGGTGCCGGTCCAGCGTTTGAAGGCGTGGATGAAGGTCGACGCCTCCGCGTAGCCGAGCCGGATCGCCACATCGCTGACCGACAGCGGTGTGGCGGTGAGCATCTCCTCCGCCAGCGCGCGCCGCACCTCGTCCAGCAGCTGGCGGTAGCTGGTGCCCGCCGCGTCCAGGTGGCGGCGCAGGGTGCGGGTGCTCATGTTCAGATCCCGTGCCACCGAGTCGATTCCGGGCGGCACGGCGAAACCGTCGTGTCCGCCGCGCGGCACCAGCCGCTCCCGCACCTCCGCGGCGATGCCGGTGCGGGCGCGGCGACGCGACACCAGCTCGCGGCACTGCGCCAGGCACATGGCCCAGGTGTGCTCGTTGGCCTGCGGCAGCGGCTGTTCCAGGACCGCCGGATCCATGGTGAACAGGTTGTGCTCGGCCTCGAAAGTTGGTGTCACGCCGTAGATCTCGGTGTACATGTCGAGGCTGCCGGGGGCCGGGAAGTCGAAGTCGGCGCGCAGCAGGTGGATCCGGTTGCCGGTGAGATCCGACATCATCTGGTGCATGGCGGTGACATCGCGCTCCACCAGGAAACGGCGGACATCGGCGGGCACGCCCTCGTCGTGGATCCGGGCCACGAACTCGCCGGGCCGCCAGCGGGCCGCCGGGATACAAAAGGTGAAGCTCAACTCCAGGTAGCGCAGGGCGAAGGCGATGGCCTCCCCCAGGGTGGGGCTGCTGACACAGGCGAAACCGAAGATGCCGAACGTGGTGATGCGATACCGCCGGCCCACCTCCAGCCCGAGGTTCGGGCGCGCGCCCAGCTCACGCACCAGATTCCGGATCACCGCCAGCTCGGTGTGCGCGTCGATCTGCTCGTCCGGGTTGGCCAGCTGCCGCTCGCTCAGCCCGCTGCCCTGCAGCATGCGCGCCGCCGGGACCCCGTGTTCGCGAGCGAAACCGACCATGAGCGCGACACTCGCCACGCCGCGTGGGAAGTCCCAATCCCGGATTCCCGCCTCCTGCACCGTGCCCATAGCCTGATTATGGCCGAAATTCTCGATCACGGTTCGCCAACAGAAACAACCGACAACGCCGCGAGCCGGCGGCTACGAATGCGGCATCAAACACCGACCGCGACCGCATACCGCTGACGGTTCAGGCCCAACGTGGTGACGAAATCCATCACCGAGGTGACGCTCCGTACGCCGAGGTCAGTGAGACTCCTGGCATCCACATCTGTCGGATTCGCCGCGAGTACACCACCGATCGCACGCCAGGCCACCAGTCCCGGCCCGTTCAGCACCATCCAGACCGCATCGTGTGGGGTGATCTGTTCGAGGAGAAAGCCGACATCGTCGGTCGGCTCGCACACCACGGCAACGACGTCACCGCTTGCGGTGGTGTGGGAGAACAGCTTCCGAACCTCAGCCGTGTGCTCGAGTCCGAATCCTGGCACCAACACATCGAATGCCTCGGCGCGATCTGCGTAATGCTCGTCGAGTGCCGTGCGGAGGTAGACGCCCGGAACGATGGGGCGCTCGGTATGCTCGCGGATCTCCGGGAGTGCATCCGGTTCGACTTCCAGCATGAATGCGAGGGCTTCGCGGTAATCACGCTTGGCGTCCGAGAGAGTCTCCGCACCCCCCAGAACGCTCTCCGGCATCGAGTAGTACTGCCACTTCGGCCCGCCACCCGGGCAGAAGCGGAACACGACTGTCTGTGGACTCACATTCCCACCTCATTCCGAGCCTCAGAATCGGACAGACCGACGTCAACCACCAGAATACGTCTCACGATGTTGCCGTTGATCTCTACTCCATCATGAAACGCGAAGGTGAATCGTCCATTCTTCCCCTGGTACACCCGATGCGACCCACGTTGACGGAGTGCCTGCCCGCAGTGTCGCTCGATGATCGCGGCCACCACTCTGGCCTTCTTCGCGGGCCACTGATCCCCCAACTTGACGCCCCCTTGCCACCACCCCTGATGACCGCGACCTGCCGCCAGCCATCGTATCCACCGATGCCGTCCGAGTCCCGGGGTTTGCCGAATCCGACGGAACTCCGCCCAAGCCCCAACGATCGACGGCAGCGCAGGGCGACCCGCCGCCGTCCCAGCATGTTGGCGAAAAATCTCGCCCCGGTCGGCCACCGAAGCCAGGCGTCGCTCCTACCCTGAGAAGAGAGTCTTCGATGTGAGGAGCACCACAATGCCGAAGGTCATCATCATCGGCGCGGGGTTCGGCGGGCTCGGCATGGCGATCGAGCTGCAACGCAATGGCTTCCGGGAATTCACCATTCTGGAGCGGGCCGCGGACCTGGGCGGCGTGTGGCGGGAGAACACCTACCCCGGGGCGGCCTGCGATGTGCCGTCACCGCTCTACTCCTTCGCGCACGAACCTAAACCGAGGTGGCGGCAGCGGTATTCGACGCGCGAGGACATCTGGGAGTACATGCGCGGGATCGCCGATCGGCACGGGCTGCGCGAGCACATCGTGTTCGGGGCCGACGTCACCGAGGCGGAATTCGACGAGATGGCCGGGCAGTGGACGGTGCGCACCGCCGACGGGGTGGCCCGGACCGCCGACGTGCTGATCTCGGCGGTCGGGCAGCTGTCGCGACCGGCCATGCCGCCGATACCCGGGGTCGAACGGTTCGCCGGGGAGTCCTTCCACTCGGCGCAGTGGGATCACGACGTGAAGTTGGCCGGCAAGCGGGTGGCCTGCATCGGGACCGGGGCCAGTGCCATCCAGTACGTTCCCCAGATCCAGCCGCAGGCCGCGCACCTGACGGTGTTCCAGCGCACCGCGGCCTGGGTGCTGCCCAAGTTCGACACCGACTACAAGCCGGTGCATCAGCGGGTGCTGATCGCGGTGCCGGGAATGCCGGTGGCCGAACGGCTTTCGTGGTGGCTGCTGGCCGAATTCCTGTCGCTGGGCCTGGTCGAGTTCCCCGGAATCGCGCGGTTCGTGTCCCGGATCGCGGAGAAGCACCTCGAGGAGCAGGTCACCGATCCGGGGCTGCGCGCCAAACTCACCCCCGACTTCCCGATCGGCTGCAAACGCGCGCTGTTCTCCAACGACTACTACCCGGCTCTGTGCGAACCCAATGTCACCGTGGAGACCACCGCCATCAGTGAGATCGTCCCCGAAGGCATCCGCACCGCCGACGGCGCACTGCACGAGGCCGACGTCATCATCTACGGCACCGGCTTCAAGGGCACGGAATTCCTGTGGCCCATGAAGATTCGCGGCCGCGGCGGCCGCAACCTGGAGGACGCCTGGGACGGCGGCGCACACGCCTACCTCGGCATCACCGTCCCCGAATTCCCCAACCTGTTCCTGGTCTACGGCCCCAACACCAACCTCGGCGTCGGCTCCATCATCTACATGATCGAATCCCAGACCCACTACATCCGCCGCGCCCTGCAACTCCTCGGCGAACGCCCCCGCACCTACCTCGAAGTCCGCCCCGACCCCGAACGCGCCTACAACGACGCCCTCCAGCACCGCCTGGCGCGCACCCCTTGGAACTTCTGCACCAGCTGGTACCGCACCGCCTCCGGCCGGATCACCAACAACTGGCCCGGCACCACCCGCAGCTACCGCCGCCGCACCCGCGACCTCCACCTACCCGACTACACCTTCACCCAGATCGGTTCCTAGCCCGGCAACCCACCGGCCATCACCAGCGCGACCCCCGCCGCCGAACAATTCGACATCTATGTAGACCCCATGTCCTGTCTCCAGGTCCGCCGACGCCCCCTCCTGGTTGTGGGGCTTGTGCCCGGACTCTGTGGAGATGTTGAGAGGTCTGCGGGGGTCGGGGCCCGGACACGGCAGACTGGTAGACGTGACCGATTCGTACCGGATTCGCGGCGGCCTGGCCGAGCCCGTCGGCGTGGCGCAGGCCGGAAGAACCGCGGGGCCGACGCTGCCGCACGGGGCGTTGCGGCCCATCGAGCTGGCGGCCGGAGCCGTGCTGGGCGGGGCCACGGTGGGGCTTGTGACCCTCGGGTCGCTGGTGCCGTTCGCGGCGGTGCTGCAGTTGGTGGCCGCCGTGCCCATGGGGCTGCTCGCGCACCGGCATCGATTCCGGGCGCAGCTGGCGACCACCATCGCGGGCACGCTGGTGACGTTCGTGGCGGCGGGTCTGCTGCCCGCGGAGAACCTGGTCGGCGTCGCCGTCATCGGCGGCATCATCGGGACGGTGAAGCGGCGGCGCGGGGGGCTGCCCGCGGTGGTGGCGTTGTCGGCCATGGCCGGGTCCGTGATGGCGGCACTCACGGTTGGCATGCTGCTGGCCTTCTCGCGGTCGCGGGACCTGGTGTTCGACAATATTCGGAACGCCACCGATGGGCTGGAAAGCCTTGCGGCGAAGCAGGATTCACTGAAGCCGATCGGCGAGGCCATCGCCGGTTATACCGGCACCATTCTGCACTGGTGGTGGGCTTTCGTGGGCGGCGGCATCATCGCGGCGATGCTGGTCAGCGGCGTGTTCTCCTGGTTCGTACTCGGGCGGGTGCTGGATCGCCTGGCCTGGCTGCCAGGCCGGGACAGCCTGCTCGACGCACCGGACGATCCGCGACCGGTCGCCCCGCTGCCGGTGACCTTGCGCGGCGTCACCTTCCGCTATCGGGGAGCGCCCACGGACGCCCTACACGGGATCGATCTGACCGTTGACGTCGGCGAATTCGTCGCGGTGGTCGGGCACAACGGGTCCGGAAAGTCCACGCTCACCAGGATTCTCGCGGGCCGTCCGCCGACCTCCGGAACGGTGACCCGCCCGGGCGCGGCGGGCCTCGGCGTGCGCGGCGGCACCGCGATGGTGTTGCAGCGACCCGAGAGTCAGACCCTGGGTGTGCTCGTCGCGGACGACGTGGTGTGGGGTCTGCCCACCGCGGACGCGGCGGCCGTGGACATCGACGGACTGCTCGCCGAGGTCGGATTGACCGGCATGGGCGGGCGCGAGACCGCGACCCTGTCCGGCGGCCAGCAGCAGCGACTCGCCGTCGCCGCCGCCCTGGCCCGGCAGCCCACCCTGCTCATCGCCGACGAGGCGACCTCCATGATCGACCCCGAAGGCCGCCGCGACCTGGTCGCACTGCTGGCCCGGCTGCCGCGCCGCCACCCCATGGCCGTCGTGCTGGTGACCCACCACGAAGCGGACGCGGCCGCGGCCGACCGCGTGATCCATCTCGAACAGGGCCGCTCGGTCGCGCACCTGCCCGCCTGGCCGCGTCCGGCCGGCGACCCGCGGCGTCGGCCGATGGGTGAGCCTGTTCTCGAATTGACCGGAGTCGGCCACACGTACAACCGCGGCACCCCGTGGGAAGCGCCCGCCGTGCACGATGTCGACCTCAGCGTCCGGCGGGGCGAGGCCCTGCTCATCGTGGGCGGCAACGGGTCCGGCAAATCGACACTCGCGTGGATCATGGCCGGGCTGACCGTGCCCACCTCGGGCACCTGCACCCTGCGCGAACCCATGGGCACGACCCGCCCGGTACACAAGCGAATCGGGGCCGTGCAGTTGGCTTTCCAGCATTCCCGCCTGCAGATGCAGCGTCAGGACGTGGGCGAGGAGATCGAGGACTGGGGTGGCCGCGGCAGTTACGCGGTGGCCCGCGCACTGGACGAGGTCGGCCTGGACCGGAGCCTGGCCACCCGATCGATCGAGGAACTCAGCGGCGGCCAGGCGAAACGCGTGGTGCTGGCGGCCATCGTGGCCAGCCACCCGCACGTCGTGGTGCTCGACGAGCCGCTCGCCGGACTGGACCCCGAAGGCCGTGCGGGAGTGGTGGACCTGCTTGCCCGCCTGCGTGATTCGGGTCTGACCCTGATCGTCATCTCGCACGACGTGGCGGATATGGCCGCCGTCTGCGACCGCACCGTCCACCTGCGCGACGGCCGACTCGTCGAGAACACCACCGCCGCAGCGCAGTACGCGCACGACTTCACCGGAGGTCTCCGATGAGCAGCGTCGTCCTTCGTGAGGTCCCCGTCGACAGCCCCGTGCATCGACTGTGGGCCGGCACCAAGATGATCGCCGTCTTCGCGATCAGCCTGCTGCTCATGTTCATCCCGTCGTGGGCGCTGCTCGGGGTGGCAGCCGCCTTCCTGATCGCGGTCTTCCTGCTGGCCCGCCTGCCGCTGGGCACGCTGCCGCGTTTCCCGTGGCTGCTCTGGCTGGGCATCGCGATCGGCGCGGCCATCAACGCGCCGGTCGGGTCGTCCGCGCTGCTGCGGTACGCGCAGGTGGTCGTGTTCGGATTCCTGCTGCTGGGGGCGTCGTTCCTGGTCGCCTGGACGACTCCGATGGGTGAGATCGCGCCCGCGCTGGCGCGGCTCGGCGCGCCGCTGAAGCGGATCGGCTGGACCCGCAACGGTGTTCGCCACTCGGTGCCCGTCGACGAGTGGGCGGTGGTGGTGGCGTTGACGCTGCGCGGCCTGCCGCTGCTGCTCGAGGAGATGCGCCTGCTGCGGGCGGCGCGGCGGCTGCGGCCGAAGGATTCGCTGCTGCACCGCGCCGCCGAGAATCCGCTCGTCGACATTCTGACCGCGAGCATGGCCGTCTCCAGCCGCCGCGCGGGCGAGCTCGGCGAGGCCATCACGACCCGCGGCGGCACCGGCGAGTTGACCGCCCGGCCCAGCTCGCCGGGACGCGCCGATGCGGTGGCGCTTCTGGTGGTGGGATTGGTGTGCGCGCTCGGAATCGTCGTGGAACTGGTCATATAGGACGACGCGGCCCGAAAATTCTCCAGGTTGTCGGCGTCGCGCGTTACCGTGAGGCGCGTAGAGCGCGTTGCTGAACAGCAACCGGGCTCAGGGCGGACACACCAGGGGGAATTCTTCAACCTGAGCCGTGTGTTGCCACAAAAACCTGATGAAGATTGGAAGACCCATGATGCTGCGCAAGATCACCGCTGTCGCCGCGCCGGTAGTCACGGCCGTCGCCATCACCGGAGCCGGTGTGGCCCACGCCGACGCCACGGTGCCCGATATCGGTTACCAGACCCAGCTGGTCGGCAACACCGTCGTCACCACCCTCACCGACGGCACCTTCGAGCTGTCCGGCGGCGCCGTCGATATCAAGGACGCCTCCGGTGCGACCGTGCTCGAGCTGCCTCTGTCCTTCACCCAGGACGGTCTGAGCTACCCGGTGCCCGCCACCGTCAGCGACGACGGCACCGTCCTGAACATGACCGCGGTCAAGGATGTCGCCGCGGCCACCCCGGTGCTGCGCCCGGTGGCGTCGCTGACCGAAAACCAGCTGGCCATGCAGACCTTCGCCAGCCAGTTCGGCATCGCGACCGCGATCGGCAGCTTCGTCGGCCTGGCCCTCGGCGCACTCGTCGGTCTCATCGGGTTCGCCGGTGGTCCCGCCGGCCTCGCGACGGTGCCGGTCGCGGCCACCGTCGGCGCGATCATCGGCACCCTGGTGGTCGGCGGCCCGGCCTTGGTCATCGCGGGTGTCGACCTGATCAGCACGCTGACCGCGGCGCCCGGCACCACCAAGTGGGCGAACCCCGGCGCGTAAGGCTCCGGCCGCCGGGTGCGCCGCGCCTCAGCGCACGGTGCACCCG